>JBIOVW010000420.1:0-17472 GCA_044867945.1 Nakamurella sp.
GCCGGGATGACGGCATGGGCGCCCGGGATCGACTGGCCGATCACCGCGATCCGCCCCCCGTTGCGGCGGTAACGCAGCAGATCGGACTCCAGACGCTTGGCCATCCCGGCGGCCTCCGGCCCGGTCCATCGAGAACCGGCGATCACGATCAGGTCCGTCCGGTGGGCGATGAACGTCTCGACCGCCTGCACCTCCAGGGTGGGATCGCGCACGGTCGCCGCGATCATCATGTGTCGCCGGGCCTGGGTACTCGCCTGCTGCACCCCGGCCGCAATCGTGGAGAAGTACGGGTCGGCGATGTCCTGCACGACCAGCCCCAACAGGCCGGTCGAGGCTCGTGCCAGGGCCTGGGCCTGCGCGTTGGGAATGTAGCCGAGTTCCTCGGCAGCGCGACGGACCGCCTCCACCACCGCCGGGGCCGGTGTGCGTTTGGAGCCGTTGAGCACCCGCGAGGCCGTCGGCTGCGACACCCCGGCCAGGTTGGCCACGTCCGTCAGCGTCACCGCGCCGCCCATGGCAGGCCTCCTCGAGTCCGGGTCGGCATCATCGTAGGCGCCGACGGCGCCTCCTCCGGCATGCGCATACCCTTCGACCGACCGCCAGGAGTGTGGCGGGATCGGTTGTACCGGTGCCTTGCAGGACGGCTCAGGTGAGAGGCTGCGGTGCACTCGGGGCGGTGGCCGCGCCGGGCTGGTGGATCGGCATCGCGGCACCCCGGCGCGGACCGGGTTGGTCAGGGCAGGCTCCGGCCGATCTGGTCGCTGTCCGGGGTGAGCAGCGGCCGGCCGAGCGAGCGGCTGCGCCCGCGGAACTCGGCGACGAGTTCGCCGTCGTCGCGGGTGATCGAGACGTCGTAGAGGCCGCTGCGGCCGAACCGGGCCCGTTCCACGGCGGCGGCCACCAGCCGGTCGCCCAGGCGAGCGGGCGCCAGGAAGACGATGTCGAAGCCGGCCGCGACGGTGACCTGGTCGTAGGTGTTGCAGGCGAAGGCGAAGGCGCTGTCGGCCAGCGTCGCCAGGTACCCGCCGTGACAGTTGCCCTGACCGTTGACCATGTCCGCACGGATCCGCATCGTCAGGGTGGCCCGACCCGGGGCGACCACGGGTGCGCTCATGCCGAGCCGTTGACTTGCCTGGTCACGGTCCCACATCGCGGCGGCGCACCGTTCGGCGAGCTCCTGCGGGTCGACGTCGGGTGCTGAAGATGATCGCGGGGATCCCTGCGACGTCATCGTGATCGGCCTCCTCAAGCCCGGAGAGTCACCCGTTGCACTGTCGCAGCCCGACGAGCGCGAGGCCCACCGCGCCGTCCACGACGCTTCGCCGCGAGCCGGTCCGCCTCCCCGGCCGGTACCACTCGTGGATGGAGTTGATCATCCCGAAGAGCAGCCGGCTGACCAGCCGGGGATCGATGTCGTCGCGGATCTCCCCGGCCTCGGCGGCCTCGCCGACCAGGGCGGCCAATCGGGCGTCGATCGTGCGGCGCCGAGCCAATGCGTCCCGTTCGATGTCGGTGTTGCCCCTGATCCGCAGGAGCAGGGTGACGTACGGCAATTCGTCGATCAATGTCTCGGCGGTCAACCGGATCGCCCGTTCCAGCCGGTCCACCGGTCGCTGCGCCCTGGCCGTCGCCCGGTCGAGCGCCAGGGACAGCTCGGTGAGCGCCCGGTCCACCGCCATCTGCAGGAGCTCCTCCTTGCTGGTGAAGTGGTGGTAGAAGGCGGATTTCGTCAGTCCGGTGGCGGCGGCCAGGTCGGCCATGCTGGCCGCCTCGTAGCCGCGCTCGTTGAAGACCGCCACGATGATGCCGAGCAGCTCGTCCCGGCTGTACCGGGCCGGGCGGCCCCGGGTGGCCCGACGGGCGCCTGCGGCGGTGACCGACGGCTCGGTGCGGGCGGGCGTGGCCGGCATCGAAGGGTTGTTATTTCGTGCCTCGAGGTCGCCGCTCATGATCGGGTGGCTCAGCCCTTGGGACGGTCGTCGACTATTCGCCGCATCTTTCCGACGGAGCGTTCGATGCCGCCGGGCGCGACGACGTCGACCGCGACCGTGACCCCGATCCGGTGCTTGACCAGACCGGCCAGGTCGGCGCCGGCCTCACCGGCGACGACGGGATCGGCGTCGACCCGGTGCTCGACCCGGACGGTCAGCCGGTCCATCCGTCCCGGCCGGTCGAGCCGGCACTGGAAGTGCGGGGACAGCGCGGGAATCCGCAGGATGAGTTCCTCGATCTGGGTCGGGAACAGGTTCACGCCACGCAGAATGATCATGTCGTCGCTGCGGCCGGTGATCTTCTCGATCCGGCGCATCGGACGGGCCGTGCCGGGCAGCAGCCGGGTCAGGTCCCGTGTTCGGTAGCGGATCACCGGCATCGCCTCCTTGGTCAGGGAGGTGAAGACCAGTTCGCCGTACTCGCCGTCGGGCAGGACCTCGCCGGTGACCGGATCGATGATCTCCGGGTAGAAATGGTCCTCCCAGATGTGCAGGCCGCCCTTGGCCTCGATGCATTCGACGCCCACGCCCGGGCCGATCACCTCGGACAGGCCGTATATGTCGACGGCGTGCATGTCGAGCCGTTGCTCCAGCTCCCGGCGCATGTCCTCGGTCCACGGCTCGGCGCCGAAGATTCCCAGCTTCAGCGAGGTCCCGGCCGGATCAACGCCCTGACGCTCGAGTTCGTCGACGATCGAGAGCATGTAAGAGGGGGTGACCATGATGAAATCCGGTTCGAAGTCCCGGATCAGCGTCGCCTGCCGTTCGGTCATCCCGCCGGAGACCGGGACGACCGCGCAGCCGAGTTTCTCGGCCCCGTAGTGGGCACCAAGGCCACCGGTGAAAAGGCCGTAGCCGTAGGCAATGTGCGCGAGATCACCGGGCCGGCCACCGGCCGCGCGGATAGAGCGGGCCATGACGGCGGACCACATGTGCACGTCCGCCTCGGTGTAGCCGACGACGGTCGGACGGCCGGTGGTACCGGACGAGGCGTGGATGCGGGAGATCCGCTCCCGGGGCACGGCAAACATGCCGAACGGGTAGTTGGCTCGCAGGTCGGCCTTGCCGGTCGTCGGGAACTTGACCAGGTCGGCGAGATCCTGGCAGTCGTCCGGGTGAACACCGGCCGCGTCGAACGCGGCCCGGTAGTGCGGCACGTCGGCGTAGGCGTGCCGCAGCGAGGACTTCAGGCGCCGCAGCTGCAGGGCGCGCAGCTCGTCGACCGAGGCCCGTTCGATCGGGTCGAGCGTCTGCGGGTCCGGTGTCCGGTCTTCCATGGCGGTCTCCTGTGCCGGTCGGCCCGGATCAGGCCGTCGGCCAGGTCTTGGCCACCGAGGTGAGCACGTCGTAGGTGGCCACGGTCTGTCCGTTCTGGTTGGTGATCAACGCGTCCCAGGTCACGTCACCCCAGTCGGAGTCGACCCGGGGCGAGATCGCCTTGGCGGTCAGCGCGACGGTCAACGCGTCGCCCGGGTACACCGGGGTGCTGAAGGTCAGGTTCTGCAGGCCGACATTGGCCAGCACCGGCCCGGGCTCGGGGGACACGAAAAGCCCGGCGGCCATGGAGACCACGAAGTAGCCGTGGGCGACGCGTCCTTCGAAGAACGGGTTGGCGGCGGCCGCCTCGGAGTCCATGTGGGCGTAGAAGGTGTCGCCGGACAGGGCGGCGAACGCCTCGATGTCGTCCAGGTTGATGACCCGAGGTCCGGCGACGACGGCGTCGCCGATGCGCAGCTCGGCCAGGCTCTTGCGGAACGGGTGCACCCCGCCGGTGGTCCGCGGGGCGCCGGTCACCCAGGTGCCGGTGACGGCCGACACCGCCTGCGGGGAGCCCTGGATCGCGGTGCGTTGCATGAAGTGCTTCACGCCGCGGATGCCACCGAGTTCCTCCCCGTCGCCGGCGCGGCCGGGACCGCCGTGCACCAGGGTGGGCAGTGGGGAGCCGTGGCCGGTGGATTCGGGGGCCGATTCCTGGTCGAGGACCAGGACCCGGCCGTGCCAGGGCGCCACCCCCAGCACGATGTCCCGCACCACCGCCGGGTCGGCGGAGACCAGGGAGCCGACCAGGCTGCCCCTGCCACGGGCGGCCAGGTCGACGGCGTGCCGGGTGTCCCGGTACCCGATGACGGTGCTGACCGGGCCGAACACCTCGACCTCGTGCGGCTCGCCGCGGGCGGGGTCCGCCGCGTGCAGCAGGATCGGCGGGAGGAACGCGCCCCGCCGCGGGTCGGCGTCCACCACGTCGAACCGGTCGGGATCGCCGACGACGATGCGGGCGGCGCCGGCCAGCGCCTCGAGGTTCCGGCGGACCTCGTCCCGCTGGGCCAGCCCGACCAGCGCGCCCATGGTGACGTCGCCGGACGCCGGGTTGCCGACCCGCACCTTGGCGGCGATGCGGGCCTGGACCGCGTCGATGACGTCGCCGACCAGCGGTTCGGGGACGAGGGCGCGGCGGATGGCGGTGCACTTCTGGCCGGCCTTGGCGGTCATCTCGGTCACCAGTTGCCGCACGTACAGTTCGAACTCGGCGCTGCCGGGTTGCACGTCGACGCCGAGCACGGAGAAGTTCAGCGAGTCGGCCTCGGAGCTGAATCGGACCCCGCCGGACAGCACCCGGGGGTGTGAGCGCAGGGCGGCGGCGGTTGGCGCCGACCCGGTGAAGGCGACGGTGTCCTGCTCGTCGAGCAGGTCCAACAGGCCCCGGGAGCCGCCAGCGACCAGCTGCAGGCTGCCCTCGGGAAGGAGTCCGGAGGCGACGATCTCGGCGACAACGGCCCGGGTCAGGTAGGCGGTCTGCGAGGCGGGTTTGACGACGGTGGGCACGCCGGCCAGGAACGCCGGTCCGAGCTTCTCCAGCATGCCCCAGACCGGGAAGTTGAAGGCGTTGATCTGCAGGGCAATGCCACGGCGCGGCGTGTAGATGTGCTGGCCGACGAAATGACCTCCTCTACCGAGCTTCTCGGTTGGCCCGTCGAGAAGCACGGTGGTGTTGGGCAGTTCCCGGCGGCCCCTGCTGCCGTAGGCGAACAGCACACCGATGCCGCCGTCGACATCGACGAGCGAGTCCCGTTTGGTGGCGCCGGTCCAGGTGGACAGGGCGTAGAACTCGTCACGCTTGCCGTTCAGGTGCAGGGCCAGCTGCTTGAGTACCAGCGCTCGTTCGTGGAAGGTCAACTCCCGCAGGGCCGGTCCGCCGACCGATCGGGCATGGTCGATCACCGGGACCAGGTCGATGGGGGCGGTGCCGATCTCGGCGACCGGCTCGGATGTGGCGGCGTCCAGCAGGGTGGCCCGGTCACCGATCGGGTCCTGCCAGCGTCCGGCGACGTAGCTGGTCACAGCGATGGTCACAGCGGCACTCCTTCATTCTCAGGAACAGTCGGTGGGCATGTCGGGTGGACGAGGACGTTGCGGCAGATGCGTCAGCCGGGCTGCTCGAAGACCTCGTAGCGCTGTTGGTGATAGATCCGAGGTCCCAGGCGGGTGAATCCGGCGTGCCGGGCGGTGTGCCCGCCGGCGGTGTTCCAGTCGGGCACGGTGGTCCGCACCCGCCGGTCGAGGGAGACCGACCGGGCGTAGGCGACGGCGGCGCGACCCAGGTCGCCGCCCCAGCCGCGCCCGGCCAGTTGCGGTCGGATCCCGATGGCCACATCCAGGACCCATTCGTCCTCGGGCTGTCCGGGAACCCTGGCGGCCGCACCCAGACAGCAGAAGCCGAGCAGGTGGTCGGCGGAGTCGACGACGGCCCAGTAGCCCTCGTCGGGTTCGGGCGCTTCGAGGGAGTCCTCGATCCGCCAGGCGCCCGGGCTGCTCCAGCTCGCGACCGCCAGGCCGTCCTCGATGGTCAGCTGCCGGACCCGGAACGGTGGCACCGGGTCCGGCACGGTCGGGCCCTGGGCCGGGGTGGCCCGCGCCGGGACGGAGCCGTCGGTGGCGTCGCCGCGCGGGCCGTCGGCGGCCGCCCGCGTGGCGCGGCGGGCTGCCCGCTCGCCCAGGAACCGGTTCATCCGTTCCCGTTTGTCCTGGCTGTCGAAAAGCACGGCCTGGGCGACGATGTCCAGTGACGTCGTGGCCGGGCGGTGCGCCCGCAGCGCGAGCTTGGTCAGTTCGAGGGCCCGCCAGGACCGGGAAGCGACTCGCTGAGCCAGTGCGATGGCCTCGTCGAGCAGTCCGTCCGGATGCACGGCGTCGACCAGGCCGGCGGCCAGGGCCGCGTCGGCGGCGAGCTCCTCGCCGGTGTAGAGCATGCGCCTGGCCAGCGGCAGCCCGACCACCTGCGGCAGCCGCCAGTTGGCGCCGGCGCCGGCCAGGATGCCAAGGCCGAGCTCGGGTTGGGCGAACCGGGCGCGGGGACTGGCCACCCGCAGGTCGCAGGCCAGGGCCAGTTCGCAGCCGCCGCCGAAGGCGGGGCCGTCGACGGCGGCGATCGTCGGCCAACGGTGCGCCTCGATCCGGTCGAACAGGCCCGCGTTGATGCTGCGCAGCGCGGCGTCGGCGTCCCGGTCGATCAGTTCGGCAATGTCCGCGCCGGCCGCGAAAACCCCTGGGGTGGTGGAGTACACGACCAGGATCGACGGTTCCCGGCGAATCTGCAGCAGTGCCCGGTCGATCTCGTCGACCATCGCCTCGTCCAGCGCGTTGTACTTGGCCGGCCGGTTGAGGCCGAGCAGCACCACCGGGCCGCGCCGTTCGAGCCGAACCAGTTCGGTGCCGGCGTCGGTTGTGGCGGTCACTGGTCGAAGTCCACGACGACGCGGTCGGTCACCGGGTGCGCCTGACAGGTCAGGATGAAGCCGCGGGCCAGCTCCTCGGGTTCGAGGGCGTAGTTGGCGTCCATCTCCACCCGTCCCTCGGTGACCCGGGCCCGGCAGGTGCCGCACACGGCGTTCTTGCAGGCGAAGGGCGCGTCGGACCGGACCTGCAGGGTGGCGTCCAGGATCGAGTCGCCGTCCGATGGAACGGTCAGGTCGATCGAGCGGCCGTCCAGGATGACGGTCACCGCGGCCCCGGTGGCCGGCAGGTCGGCGGGCACGCTGCGACGGCGGGGTGGCGCGCCGACGTGGAACAGTTCCCGGTGCACGTGGTCGGTGGGCACGCCGCGGCCGGTCAGCACGCCGCGGACGGTGTCGGTCATCGCCAGTGGTCCGCACAGGAACCAGTCGTCGACGTCGTCGACCGGCAGGATGGTGTCCAGGATGCGGTCGAACCGGTCGACGTCGAGCCGCCCGGACAGCATTTCCACCTCGGTCATCTCGTGGCCGAGCACGTGGATCAGCTGGAACCGGGCCGGGAACCGGTTCTTCAGGTCCTCCAGTTCCTCCAGGAACATGATCGTCGAGGTGCGGCGGTTGACGTAGACGAGGGCGGCGGTGCTGTCCGGTTCCACCTCCAGCGCCGTGGCCAGGATGGACAGCACCGGGGTGATTCCGGATCCGGCGGCGACGGCGACATAGCGCTTGGCCTGGGTGGGGTCCAGCCGGGTGGAGAACGTGCCGGTCGGGGTCATCACGTCCAGGACGTCGCCGGGCTTGAGCCGCTCGGCGACGAACGCCGAGAAGGCGCCATCGGGAATGCGTTTCACCCCGATCCGCAGCGGCCCGCCGGTGGCCGAGGCACAGATGGAGTAGTTCCGGCGTACGTCGTCGCCGATCCCGGGGGCCTTGACGGACAGATGCTGACCGGGATTGAACCGGAAGTCCTCCCGCAGGTGCTCGGGCACGTCGAAGGTTACCGCGACCGCGTCCTCGGTCAGCCGTTCGACGGCGGCGACCCGCAGCGGGTGGAAGACGGCGTGCCGGCGGCCGGGGGCAGGTCCCGATCGGTTCTCCCGATCGGTCACCTCGGGCGTGACGGTCATCAGATGGCCTTGAAGTGGTCGAAGGGCTCCAGGCAGGCCAGGCACGTCCAGTGCGACTTGCAGGGGGTGGAGCCGAACCGGCTGACCTCGCGGGTTCGGCCCGAGCCGCAACGGGGGCAGCGCACCGACAGGGTCAGCCCGACCGCGCGGCCGGCGGATCGGCTTCCCGACTGGCAGTGTCCGGGTGGGGAAATGCCGTACTCACGCAGCTTGCGGCGGCCCTCGTCGCTGATCCAGTCGGTGGTCCAGGCCGGGGAGAGCACGGTGCGGACCTGCACCCGCTCGGCGCCCGCAGTGAGCAGCGCGCCTTCGACGTCGCCGGCGATCACCTCGGTGGCCGGGCACCCGGTGTAGGTGGGGGTCAGCGTCACCACCAGGGTGTCGGCGAGATCGCCCTCATCCCAACGCACGTCGCGGACGATGCCCAGGTCGTCGAGGGTGAGCACCGGGATCTCGGGATCGCTGACAGCACCGGCGACCCGGCGCAACCGGTCGAGCCGCGCCGGCCGCGTCGTGGCTGTCGCTCCCGTCACCACCTCACCCCCGGGTGGGCACGGTGCAGGCTCTGCATCTCGGCGAGCAGGTGTCCCAGGTGCTCGGTGTGAAGGCCACGGCGGCCGCCGCGGGACCGTCGGTTCGGTTGCGGTTCGGTCATCGTCGCCTCGGCCAGGACCGGGCGGACGTAGTCCGACCAGGCCGTCCGCAGCGTGCCGGGATCCACCGCGATCCCGGGCAACGCGGCCAGATGTTCGGCGATCTCGCCCGGGTCGAAGAGTTCCGCCGCGTACGGCCAGGTCGCCCCCAGCGCCGCCTGCATCCGGGCGTTTGATTCGGCGGTCCCGTCGCCCAGCCGCAGTGTCCACTGGGCGGCGTGATCGCGGTGGTAGGCGACCTCCTTGACGGCCTTGGCGGCCAGGCCGGCCAGGGTGTCGTCGGCCGATGTCAGCAGCGCGGTGTACAGCTCGAACTGATAGGCGGAGAAGATCAGCTGCCGGGCGATGGTCATTGCGAAATCCCCGTTGGGGAGCTCGACCAGCTGCACGTTGCGGAACCCGCGTTCGTCGCGCTGGTAGGCCAGGTCGTCCTCGTCGTGTCCCTCGCCCTGGACCTGGCCGGCGTAGGTCAGCAGGGTGCGGGCCTGCCCGAGCAGATCGAGCGAGATGTTGGCCAGGGCCACGTCCTCCTCGAGTTGTGGCGCCCGGGTGGTCCATTCGGCCAGCCGGTGGGACAGCACCAGGGCGTCGTCGCCCAGTCCGATCAGGTAGTCGGCCAGCGCGGCGGATGGCCGAGCCTCGACGGCGGACGGCTGTGCGGTCACAGGTGGGCCACCCCCTCGGGCACGTCGTAGAAGGTCGGATGCCGGTAGGCCTTGTCCAGGGCGGGGTCGAAGAACGGGTCCTTCTCGTCCGGGCTGGACGCGGTGATCGCGGCGGCCGGCACCACCCAGATCGAGACGCCCTCACCACGACGGGTGTAGACGTCGCGGGCGTTGCGCAGGGCCATCGCCGCGTCGGGGGCGTGCAGGCTGCCGACGTGCTGGTGGGAAAGGCCCCGGCGGGCCCTGACGAACACCTCCCACAGCGGCCACCCGCGACGTCGGCCGGCGGGCACGCCGGGCCCGCCGACCGGCTCCCCGGTCCCCCGCTGCGCCGGCCCGGTCATCTCGCACGATCGGCGTGCTTGGCGGCGTAGGCATCGGCGGCCTCCCGGACCCAGGCGCCGTCCTCGTGGGCGGAGCGGCGACGCTCCATCCGGTCGGTGTTGCACGGGCCGTCGCCGCGGATCACCCGGTTCAGCTCGGACCAGTCGATCGCGCCGAAGTCGTAGTGGCCCCGGTCCTCGTTCCAGCGCAGGTCGGGGTCCGGCAGCTCCAGGCCGAGCACCTTGGCCTGGTCCACGCACATGTCGACGAACCGCTGCCGCAGCTCGTCGTTGCCGAACCGCTTGATGCCCCACGCCATCGACTGCCCGGAGTGCGGGGAATCGGAGTCCGGCGGCCCGAACATCATCAGCGAGGGCCACCAGAAGCGGTTGACCGCATCCTGCGCCATCGCGTGTTGCGCGGAGCTGCCGTGCGACAGGGTGTGCAGGATCTCGAAGCCCTGCCGCTGGTGAAACGACTCCTCCTTGCAGATCCGGACCATCGCCCGCCCGTACGGCGCATACGAGCAGCGGCACAGCGGCACCTGGTTCATGATCGCCGCGCCGTCCACCAGCCAGCCGATCGCTCCCATGTCGGCCCAGCTCAGCGTGGGGTAGTTGAAGATGGACGAGTACTTCTGCTTGCCCGAGTGGAGCTGGTCCAGCAGATCCTCCCGGTCCACTCCCAGGGTCTCCGCAGCCGAATACAGGTACAGGCCGTGACCTGCCTCGTCCTGGACCTTGGCGATCAGGATCGCCTTGCGGCGCAGGCTCGGCGCCCGGGTGATCCAGTTGCCCTCCGGCTGCATCCCGATGATCTCCGAGTGCGCGTGCTGCGCGATCTGCCGGATCAGCGTCCTGCGGTAGCCCTCGGGCATCCAGTCCCGCGGCTCTATCCGCTGGTCCGCGGCGATCAGCCGGTCGAACTCCGCGCGCAGCGCCGCGGTCTCCTCGGCCTCCGAGGTTTCGATCCTGTCGACGTTGCCGTACACCCGGCCTCCCTGCCACGGTCGCGGGCCATCACACCACCCGGGCGGACATCATTTGCTGACCGATCGGTCTGTTAATAGTGTGCTGACGTGCGGGTGCGCTGTCAAACCGCGCGGCGAGACTCACGAAATTTGCCCGCGAAACGCCCCCTGTGCCTGCGCTAGCCCCGTCGGTCGATGATCTCCGTGGGGACCTTGAAGTCGTTGCCGAGCAGTTCGCCGGCGATCTTCAGGGCGGTACGGACCGTCGGCTCCACGTCGGGAAACAGCAATCGGTGCTGGTCGTTGGCGAGGGTGAAATTGCCCTTGGCCTTCGCCGAGTCGCCGTTGGTCAGACCCAGGTAATCGCCGAGCCATCGCAGGAAGCGATCGCGCGCCAGGTCGGCCAGACTCAGATTCCCGGTCTTGAGCTCCTTGCGCCGAAACAGGCGAATGAGCTCCTCGCCATAGGCCTCGACCTCGCCGAGCGAACGTTCGACATGGTTGTCCATCTCGCGGTCGCCGGGGTTGGCCCGACCCTCCGCCAGAGTTCCCGCCTCGACCTGATGGGTCTTGGTCGGCAGGTAGCCGACGTCGGGCGTCTTCGACCAGCGGGTCTGCTGGCGCACGTGGGTGAATTCGTGCTCGACGTCACTGTAGGTGGTCGTCGGGCCGATCTCGACGATCCGCTTCCCGATCGCCGATCGGCCAGGC
Organism: Nakamurella sp.; assembly: GCA_044867945.1. Classification (GTDB taxonomy): domain Bacteria; phylum Actinomycetota; class Actinomycetes; order Mycobacteriales; family Nakamurellaceae; genus Nakamurella. The sequence continues at coordinate 11,172 of JBIOVW010000420.1, forward strand.
TCCTGAAACCGGACGACCTGCGTCTGCTGATCGGCGGTGGTCTTGTCGAAGGCGATGACGAAACCATGGGATTCCATCGCGGCCACCATCATCTTGTAGTTGGGGTGATCCAGGAAGGGCAGATTGCCACCCTTCGAGTCGCCCAACTCGGGCAGGTTGGCGGGCTGCGCGGGCGGGGTCAGCGAGGTGACATTGCCCGGCGGCCTTTCCGCGACCGGCTCGACATAGTCGTAGCCGTAGCTACCCCCGTATGGATGCTCGCCGTCGTCCTCGCGCACCTCCACCCGCTCTTCGGTTTCGACGCAGTAGTCCACCTGGAAGCGGGTGCCCTGCGGCATGCCGTTGAGCCCCTTCTTGATCAGGACGAGCCACTGCCCCGGCCGGTAGCGGGCGGGTTGTTCGGGGGACGGTTCCTCGGTCGAGGCGGACGACCCGGACGTGTCGTCGCTTTCTTCCTTGGATTTCGCGGATGCCGTCGCGGGCTGAAGGTCGTCAGCATATTCCAGAGTCTCGGGCGAGAAGAACTCTACGTCCCTCAGTGTCGGGCCTGGCGGTTCCCCGAAGTCCACCTCGTACTGGCGGCTTCCCGGATACCAGTTGAGCAAGGTCCCCACCGCGTTCGCGTAGGGGCCGACGAGTACACGGACCTTGCTTTCCTTGGTGTCACCGTCGGGAATGCGTCGGATCACTTGACTCCGAACGGTCGCATCACACGGGTCTTGGGCTCTTGCGGTGGGCATCCTGACAATCGGGCCGGTCAATCTCGCGAGGTCGAACCGTTCGCGCGCGGCCACGGCGGGCTCCTCGGCCGGACCGACAAGTCGCCGGAGGAGGTCGACCTGAGAACCGGCCACGGCGGTGTCCGGTGCCATCAGCGCCTGTTCGGACCGCCAGGCACCCCCGGTCGATGACCGGCCCTGGAGAAGTCCCGCAATCGGGTTGACCGGCGATGCGTTCTCCGCGGAAGGTCCGACCGGCCGATGTGGGCATTCACCGTGACCGGCGCGGTCCGCGTCCGGTACCGCCTTCAGACGGGGCCGGCGCGACAACTCCACCACATCAATCTATCCCGAGAATGAACGATCTTGAGACTGATTCGCGCTACTCGATCCAGCGAATAGACCACGACCGGCGACAGCGCGTGACTGAGTTCCCGCTGTCGGCTCGACCGAGTGGGTGATGACCCTGCGGCAACGGCCTTTTGACGAGGTGCGGCACCGATGTTGACCGGACACCGGTGGCGGCCGTCATCGGCCCACCAGCTTCATGTGGGTCTCGCCGTATCGGTCTCCGTGCACGCCGTAGCGGTCGGCGGCGGCGTCGAGGTCGGCGATCTCGTCTGCCGAGAGGGGCACTGTCGTCGCGTCGGAGTTCTCCTGCACGCGTTCGATCCGTCGAGTGCCGGGAATGGGCACGATCCAGGGCTGCTGGGCGAGCAGCCAGGCCAGCGCGATCTGACCCGCAGTGGCGTTCTTGGCCTCGGCCAGGTTCCGCACATGGGTGACGAGACCTGCGTTGGCTGCCCGGTTCTCGGGGGTGAACCGGGGGACGGTGGCCCGGATGTCACCCTCCGCGAACTCGGTGGACGGGTCCACGGTCCCGGTGAGAAAACCCTTCCCGAGCGGGCTGAACGGCACGAAGCCGATGCCGAGTTCGGCCAGCGTGGGCAGCACCTGCGGTTCGGGATCGCGGGTCCAGAGCGAGTACTCGCTCTGCACGGCGGTCACCGGGTGCACGGCGTGCGCGCGGCGGATGGTGGCGGCACTCGCCTCGGACAGCCCGAAATGCCGGACCTTGCCGGCCCGGACGAGTTCGGCGACCGCGCCGGCGACGTCCTCGATCGGCACCTCGGGGTCGACCCGGTGTTGGTAGAACAGATCGATGGCCTCGGTCCGGAGCCGCCGCAGCGATGCGTCCGCGACCCGCTTGATCTGCTCGGGGCGGCTGTCCAGGCCGACGGACCTGCCGTCCTCGATGCGCCAGCCGAACTTGGTGGCCAGGACCACCTGATCGCGCAGGGGGGCGAGCGCCTCGCCGACCAGCTCCTCGTTGACGTACGGGCCGTAGACCTCGGCGGTGTCGAAGAACGTCACCCCGCGGTCGACCGCACCGCGCAGGACGGCGATCATGGCGCCCCGGTCGGCCGGGTTGGGTCCGTAGCTCTGGGACATACCCATGCAGCCGAGGCCGACGGCCGAGACCTGCAGGCCTCGACCGAGAATTCTGGTGTGCATGTCGGTCTCCGATATCCCTCGATGATGTGGGGCACCTGACTGTACGGCCGGCCGCGCCGGGGTGGCAGACCTGCGCCGAAGCGATCACTGTCGGTAACCAACACCCCCGACCGGATGCCGTTGTCACACGCCCCGCGAGAACGTTCACTACGATCGTGGCCACCAGCGGCCCTGCCGCGCCGAAGGAGAACGATGTCGCCCGACCGCGCCCGCCCACCCGGCATGTACGACGTCGCCCGACTGGCCGGGGTCAGTCATCAGACGGTGAGTCGGGTGATCAACTCGCATCCCAATGTGGCGCCGGATACCCGCCGGCGGGTCGAGGCCGCGATCGCCGAACTCGGCTACCGGCGAAACGTCGCGGCCCGCGCCCTGGTCACCCGGCACTCCAACACGATCGGCGTGATCACCAGCGTCTCCGCGCACTGGGGTCCGAGCACCACCATGATCGGGGTCGAGCGGGCCGCCCGGGACGCCGGCTTCTACGTCAGCGTGGCCGGTCTGCGCCGCATCGAGCCCGGTGGCGTCCGCGAGGTGATCGAGCACTTCGCCGACCAGGGTGTCGAGGGCATCGTGGTCGTCGCACCGGAGGCCGCGATGGCGCACATGGCCGAGCCTTTCGTCACCGCCGTTCCGGTCGTGATGGTGGCGGCCGGTGCCCAACCGGCGCCCGGCGTCCAGATCACCGCCATCGACCAGCACCGCGGCGCCCGGCTGGCCACCGGCCACCTGGCCGATCTGGGGCACACCCGGATCGGCCATCTCGCCGGCCCCGACCCGTGGTTCGACGCGATCGAACGGGTGCACGGCTGGCGGCACGAATTGCGCGAACGGAAACTTCGACCGGGTCCGCTGTTGCGTGGTGACTGGTTCCCGGAGAGCGGGTATCGGCTCGGTCAGCAGCTGCTGCGTCGGGGGAACCCGCCCACCGCCATGTTCGTGGCCAACGACCTGATGGCGATCGGCTTCATCCGGGCCCTGCACGAGGTGGGACTGCGGGTGCCCGAGGACATGTCCGTGGTCGGGTTCGACGACATCTCCGGCGTCAGTCACCTGATCCCGTCCGCGTTGACCACGGTGCACCAGGATCTGGACCGGCTCGGCCACCAGTGCATCGACATGCTGGTCGCCGAACTGAACCGGACGCCCGGCGAGTTCCCCTTGGTGGAACCGACTCTCGTCGTGCGGGACAGTGCTCGACGGATCGGTTGAGCGGGTCGCGGTCGGGCGAGGGCCGTGAGTGCACCGGTTCCTGGCAGAACCGCGCCCGGACACACGGTTTCGCAAGGCGCTGGTGCGACCGACGCCACGCCCGGCGCGGCCCCCCGCCAGGAGCGCCCCGAGTGCACCCCAGCCTCTCACCCGCCCCGTGCTGCAAGGCGCAGGTGCAACCGACGCCACGCCCGGGACGCCGCGGCCTCGAGTGCACGAGCGGACAGGACCGACGTCAGGCTGCCGGCGGCCGATGGGCGTCACTGCGGTCGCGACCGGCCGAGGTGCTCTCCCGCACCACGAGGCTGGGCCGGATCCGCTGGCTGCCGATGGCGTCCGGGCTGCCTGAGGACAGCCAGTCGCGCAGACTCCGCACGGCCAGCGCGCCCAGCGCGTCGAACTCCTGACGGACCGTGGTCAGCGGTGGGTCGAAGTACGCCGAGCCGTCCACGTCGTCGAATCCGACGACCGAGACATCGTTCGGGACCGACACACCGTGTTCCCGGAAGGCCCGGAGCACACCCAGCGCCATCAGATCGTTGGCCACGAAGATCGCATCCGGCAGACCCGAACCGAGCAACGACGTGGCCGCCCGGTAGCCGGAGGCGGCGGTCCAGTCACCCTGCAACAGCTTGCCGCGGGGCAGCCCCGCCAGGTCCAGGCAGCTCCGCCACGCCTCCAGCCGGGCCACGGCGTCGAACCAGTCGGCCGGGCCTCCGATGTGTGCGATGGACCGGTGACCCCGATCGATCAGGTGCGTCATCGCCATCTCGGCGCCGGCGAACTGGTCGAACGACACGTGCACCACGCCGGTCAGGTGCGCCGCGTCGGCGACGACGACGGTCGGCACGTGACCCGCGGCCTCGGCGACGGCCTCCGCCGCGAAGTCCTGAGGCGCGATGACCACGATTCCCTCGACCGCCTGGCTCATGAAATGGTCGAGCATGGCGGCCAGGCTCGGCCGGTCCTGCGTGCGCACGCTGGCCACGCTGACGAAGTAGCCGGCGTCCCGCGCGGCCAGTTCCACGGATTGGAACGTGCTGCTCGGCCCGAAGTGCGGCGACCCACTGGTGATCACCCCGATGACGGCCGACTTGCGGGTGACGAGCGCCCGGGCCGCGGTGTTGCGCCGGTAGCCGAGGTCCCTGATCGCCGCGAGCACTCGGTCCCGCGTCTCCGGGCGGACGTTCGGATGGCCGTTGAGCACCCGCGAGACCGTCTGGTGGGAGACCCCCGCGCGCTGCCCCACGTCGTGCAGCGCCGGTGGCCGCGGCCGCCCACTGACGATATCGTGATTGCCGGCCGCGTCCGTCATGACAGGCCATCCCTTCACCGAACGGGCACGGTACATCACCGAGCGTGGTTAACGTTCACATTTCGAGATGATCGACCCCGGAGGCGGCATTCGTCAAGCCCGGTGGACTCGAAGCGCGCGGATTCAACCGCAAGATTGTCGCGAAGTCCAGACGAAACACAGTTACGGAACGGTCACGATCGACAGGGTGCGGGCACCGGATGATGTCGAAACGGCAATATCCGTCGCGGCACTTGACCTGACGGATGTGAGCGCTCCCACTTGCTTCGCGGACCGACTGGCCGACTGGCCCGCCCTCGCGACCGCCACTTCCAGGTGCGTCTGGTGATTTCGTCGCCCGTCGACGTCGCGAGGTCCCTGCAGCGTTGGAGGAGTCCGCACATGCTCAAGAAGTCACTGGCCGCCGTAGCTGCCCTGGGGGTGGCGCTCACCCTGGCAGCGTGCGGCAGTAGTGGCACGTCGTCGTCCGCGACGACCTCCGCGGCGGACGGCGGCGCCGCGACCTCGGCGGCCGCCGGCTCGGCCGGCGCGGACGCCGACCTGCCCCCGATCGACCCGGCCATGCTTGACGGTGCGGTGATCGGCTTCGCCCAGGTGGGTTCGGAGAGCGGCTGGCGCAGCGCGAACACCGACGACATCAAGCGCGCCGCCGAGGAGAACAACGTCGACCTGCAGTTCACCTCCGCCGAGGGTGACCAGGCCAAGCAGATCGCCTCGATCAAGACGTTCATCACCCAGGGCGTCGACGTGATCGCCTTCTCCCCGGTGGTGGAAACCGGCTGGGACGCGGTGCTCGAGGAGGCCAAGGCCGCCGACATCCCGGTCATCCTGACCGACCGCGCGGTCGACGCCGACCCTGGCCTTTACAAGACCTTCATCGGGTCGGACTTCATCGCCGAGGGCGAGAAGGCCGCGACCTGGGCCCAGACCGAGTTCGCCGACGCGGACAAGGTCAACATGGTGGTCCTGGAGGGGACGACCGGTTCCGCCCCGGCCAACGACCGGGCCACCGGTTGGGACAACATTCTGGGCGACGACCCGAAGTTCAACGTGCTGGCCACCATGGCGGGCACCGAGCTGTTGGTCATCGACGACGACACCACCAGCCGACGCTTCGCCGACGAGGTGCGCTGGAACCAGGCCTACTACCGGCTCGCGCTCGGATTCTGACGCCGGGTCGACACTGCCGCTGCACCGTGGTCAGCTCATTCTCGAGGCCGCGGCGTCCCGGGCTGGTGGGTCGGTTGCACCGGTGCCTTGCAGGACGGGGCGGGTGAGAGGCGGCGGTGTACAATCTTTGCGACAACCGCTCCGTGGTCGCAACCGACCCGCGCGATGGGCCTCCGCGGTTGCGATGGCCGTTTCAGTCGGGTGCGGCTCTTCTGGAGTGACAGTCACACCCGCACAGGTCCAGCGGTGACATCGCCGTTCACCTCGGCAAAAGGCGAGGATTTGCCGCGCATCTCGCTGACCCGGCCATCCGGTCCGGTCGAGTGAACCGTCGTTGCGCAGCTGGACCGATCTGTGCGCAATCACGGTT
>JBIOVW010000421.1:0-2155 GCA_044867945.1 Nakamurella sp.
GGTGTGCTTCGGCACCAGTGGGGCGATCACCAGGATCTCCTCCCGCGGTCACCAGTCGCGGATCATCACCGGCCTCCCCTCGATAGCTGAGCAGAACTCCGGCGCGCAGGCCAGCGGTCCGAGCGACGTCGCCGCCACCGGTCGGAATCTCTTGGTGCTGATCGGCTTGGGGGCCGACCCGGCCATCCGGTCCACGGTGCTGCCCCGCGCTGGCCGGCGGATGGGCACCCTGGTCGAGACCACCCGCGGGTACGACGGCCTGCGGACCGTCGCTGATATCGCCGGGTGGGAGGCTGACAACAACCCCGTGCCCCCAGCCGATGCCCCCGACAGCAACCCGGTCGGCCTGTTGGTCGATGATGGCCGGTACGTCGTCGCCGATGCCGGCGGCAACACGGTTCTCTCGGTGACACACGGGGGTCGGGTCCGGCAGGTCGCCGCGTTCCCGACCACTCGGACAGCTGACGCGCCGCCTTTCCTCGGTCTGCCGCCGGGGACCCAGCTGCCGGTGCAGGAGGTCCCGACCTCGGTGGCCACGAAAGGCTGGGACGGGGCCTACTACGTGAGCCAGCTGACCGGCTTCCCGTTCCCCAAGGGTGCGGCGAACATCTACCGGGTCGACCCGCGGACCGGGCGCACAACCGTCTACGCGTCCGGCCTGACCAACGTCACCGATCTCGCCTTCGACGGTCGCACGCTCTACGCCGTGCAGATCTCCACCGAGGGCCTGCTCACCGGGCCGACCGGGTCGGTGGTCAAGATCCGGCCAGGGAGCTCCAGCCACACCACGGTCGCGGGTGACCTGTTCGCTCCGTACGGGATCGCGATCTCGGAGGGCCACGCGTACGTGACCACCGGCGCCGTCGCCAAGGACGCCGGCCAGGTGCTGCGGATCCGGCTGTAGCCCTGGCCGCGCTCGGTGGCCAGCATCCACCGACGGCACAGGTCGGTGATGACGGCGGGTGCGGTTGCCGTACCGTCCTCCGTCGCCCTCAGGGTGGCGAGGCGACCGGCTCTCGTCGGTGACGAGTCCCTATGGGGTGTCCCGGACGGTCAACATCCTGTCCGAGGACGACTCAGCGGTAGCCGAGCTGGAAGGATCCGCACCGCGACTCACGACCCCAGACTCGCGACCCCCAGGTCACGTGTCACCCAGGTGGTCACGTCTCACCAAGTCAGGTCGGGTGCAACCCACGATGCCGTTCGGTCTCCGAACCGCTCTGTTGTGCGCGAGGGGGGATTTGAACCCCCACGTCCCTGAGGACACTGGCACCTGAAGCCAGCGCGTCTGCCGTTCCGCCACTCGCGCGTCAGCCGCCCACCGGGGCAACCGCCGGGAAAGGCTAGCACGCAGTACGGGTGGGATCGAATCCGTTCGGGTGCGATCGGGCCGACCACCCGCTGGGCCCACTGACGCCCTTCGTGCTGCCCTCACGCACGTCCCACATCACCCACGCACGGGTCGCAGGCAGTGCGTCAGCGGGCCTGTTATCGGGCGGAGACCAGCCGGCGGCCCGGCGGCTCCACCGGAACGGCCACGTTGTGACCGAACCGTGCCCTGGTCCGCCCGCGGCAGCGGGGTTCGCCGGATTCCGCTGGATACGATCTAGGCTGATCCACCATGCCGAGGCTGTGGTCTCGGTGTGGCGCGGGCACGAGCACCCGCACCAGGCAACCGCACACAGGAGCGCCGACGGCGACGATCCAGGGAGGAGGCGACGTGAGCATCTTCGGCAAGTTCGAGAAGAAGGTCGAGAGCGCGGTCAACGGCGTCTTCGCCCGCGCCTTCAAGGGTGACGTGCAGCCGGTGGAGATCGCGGCCCGGTTGCAGAAGGAGCTGGACGCCGAGGCCAAGCTGCTGTCGCGGGACAAGCGTCTGGTCCCCAACGAGTTCGCCGTCGGCCTGTCCGAGCACGACTACGCCAAGCTCACCCCGTACAGCAAGACGCTGATCGGCGAGCTCGCCGGTGAGGTGAAGGCCCACGCGCGGGACATGGGGTACGTGTTCAACGGACCGATCCGCATCCACTTCGACCAGAACACCGCGCTGCCGACCGGCCGGTTCACCGTCGCCTCGCAGGCGGTCGAGGGGATGACGCCGAATGCGAGTCGTGGTGCGAACCCGCCACGATCCGCGTCGGGTGGCCCGGGGGGT
>JBIOVW010000422.1:0-6173 GCA_044867945.1 Nakamurella sp.
TCGACCAGGTCCGGTCCGCAGGAGGCGTCGCGCCGGTCGCGTCGATGCTGCGCGACTGGCATGCCCGCCTCTCGGCCAGGGCCGGCGCCATGCTCACCGGCGCCGCCGCGCTGGACGCCTACCTCGGCCGCCGCACCGCGTCCGAATGATCCCCGTGCAGGTCGGCGTTTCCGCGGTTTGGTCGTTTGACCAAACCGCACGCGGTAGGTCACGCAAGGAGATGAGCAGTCCCCGGATCCGGGGCTGTCTGCACTGGTAGCAGACGGACGCGACCACGTTCCTGGCGTGAGGCGGTTGACGAATCCCTGCCCGTCCATGATAGTTAGGTATGTGCCTAACTATTACGACGAGCTCGACGCCGTGCTCCGCGCTCTCGCGGATCCGACGCGCCGGGCCGTCGTGGAACGGTTGGCGAAGTCCCCAGCCGTCGTGTCCGAACTCGCGGCACCGTTCTCGATGGCGTTGCCGTCACTCATGCAGCACCTTCGCGTCCTCGAGAACGCGGGACTGGTCACGTCGCAGAAGCACGGACGCGTCCGCACCGTGAGCCTGCAACCGGGCGCCCTCGACGTCCTACACCTGTGGCTCGGCGCGCAACGAACCCCCGCAGAACGCCAAGCCGACCGGCTCGGCATCCACCTGACCCGCACCACCCCGAAGGGAACCTGACATGACCCGCGTTCGCATCGACCTGAACATCTCGCTGGACGGCTACGCGTCCTCCACCGGCCACTCTCCCGAGAATCCGATGGGTGAGGACTGGGGGCGCCTCACGGCGGCCTACGCTGCGACCCGCACATTCCGCGAGCGCGTCCTCGGCGACACCAGCGGCACCGGCACGACCGGCATCGACGACTCCTACGCCGCCGCGTACTTCGAGGGCGTCGGCGCCGAGATCATGGGCGCGGCCATGTTCGGCCTGCACTCGTTCCCCGACGATCCGGACTGGAAGGGTTGGTGGGGCGACCTGCCGCCGTTCGGCGCCCCGGTCTACGTCCTCACCCACACGGCACCGCGTCCGTCGATCCCCATGCAGGGCGGAACGACGTTCCACTTCCGCAGCACCGCAATCGAGGACGTGCTCGCCGAGGCGACCGAGGCTGCCGGCGGCCTGGACGTGCGCGTCGGCGGTGGCATCGGCATCGCGCGCGACTTCCTGCTCGCCGGCCTGGTCGACGACTTGCACGTCGCGATCGCCCCGATCCTGCTCGGCCGGGGCAATCGACTGTGGGACGACCTGCGTGGTCTCGAACTCACCCACAAGGTGACGACGGAAGTGGCCGAGAGCGGCACGACCCACGTCACCTTCACGCGATAGGACGCACCCATGACGATCGAACGCCGACTCGCCCGCGCCGGGTTCACCCTGACCCGCGCCTACCCCGTTCCCCTCGATCGCGTCTGGAAAGCGTTCGCCGTGGAGGACCAGAAGCGGGACTGGTTCGGCGCCGGCGACACCTTCGATTCCGGCGAGTGGGCGTTCGACTTCCGGGTGGGCGGACGCGACGTCGCCGAGGGTACGTTCCACGACGGTCCGGTCTCGCGGTACGAGGCCACGTACACCGACATCGTCGAGCAGGTCCGCATCGTGACCACGTACGACATGTGGCTCGACGGGGTCCACATGTCGACGTCGGTGGCCTCGTTCGAGTTCGAGCCGATCGACGAGGGCACCCGGTTCACGCACGTCGAGCACGGCGTCTTCTTCGACCAGTTCTGGGCCGACGGCCCGAACCGCGAGGAAGGCAGCCGGGGCCTGCTCGAAGCTCTGGGCAACTACCTCGCGTAACGCACCTCCGCGATTGGGCGGTGGCCGAGCAACCAGTCCCGGCCCTTGGCACAGAGTGCCATCCGGCGGCGAGCGCGATGTGGACGAACACCCTTCTGCGGGAGCCCGCGGACTTTGCTGCGAACCGATTCCGCATGTCTCTGCCGCGAGGCGCCACGAAGCGTCGCCGACAGAAGACCGCTGAAGCCGAGTCTGGTCACGAACCCCAAAGCAAACGGCCCTCAGACTAAGCCTGAGGGCCGTCTCTTGACGGGCCGCACTGCAACCTGGCGTGCCCGATTCGCCCCATGGTCGTCGACGCTCTCCCGGCGCGGGCTTGCTGACCGGAACCACAACGCCGACCGCCAGCCTCTCAGGGTCGCTATGGTCGACCCACGGCGACAACGCAGGTTGTCCGTTCAGTGCGGTGACGAACGCGTCGGCATCGGCCCCGTCCACCACACCGCACAACAGCTGCACCGAGTCCGGGCCCGGGGCTTGGTGTCCATCCGATCAAGCCTTGGCTTCGTCGCCGTGCGGCGGCACGGCCGGCGCATCGAGGACGGTAACCGGGATCCCATACGGCAGGAACCGGACGCTGCGGTTGCTGTCGGTGTTGTGTTTGTTCGCACGCAGGGCTTCGAGTTCGGTCGCAAAAACCTGTTCGACCCGAGCGTCACCGTCAGCGTCCACGGTGAAGATCATCCAGACACCTTCACCCCTGTCCCCGGTCGTTTCGGGCGCGGGTGCCGCACGACGGCCTCGACCGAGCTCATCGAACGTTCCGGGGCGACCTCGGCCCTCACCGGACACGTTGAGCATCCTCGCGAACTGGCCGAGAGCACCCCGCAATTGATCGCCGGCCCCAGGAAAGAAGCGATCGAGGTCATCGGGATCGAATCCGAAGGGCTCGTTGCTGGCCATTGCTACCTCCTGCTGGCACCGTCCCGCAGCACCTGCGGACGAACCAAGTGTGCGCCATCTGGTCCAACCGGTCGCTGATGAGCCGCACGGGCGGGCGCCGGGACGACCGGACCTGAACCCACGCCTCCTTGACCCCCTTTGACCCCAGTTGATGGTCAGATTTAAATGTGTTGCACGCCAGTGGATTTCCCTCCCAGTGCGACAGGTGCTGCGTGCCTGGCCGAGCGAAACGCGACCAAGGTCTGGTCACATCGCGCTTCCGTCCCGGGCGGCGAGGATGGAACCATGTCAGGTCCCAGCAGGCTCTCGCCCGACAAGCAAAGGGCTTCGAGTATGAAGACGTGACGGACGAGATGACGATTGTCATCTCGTAATGATGATGCGCGGCACTACTGGCTGCAGCCGGTCGGCGGGAGGCTGTCCGGCATGAGAACATCACCAGAGAAAATCACGGTCCGCCCCGGCGGTGCTGCCGGTCCAGGGGTGATGGCCGAGCTGCGGCGCGCGTCGAAGGTGTTCGGCCGGGGTTCGCGCGCGGTGGACGCCGTCCTGAACGTCGATCTCACGGTCCGGCCCGGCGAGCTGCTGGCGGTCCTCGGGCCGAACGGCGCCGGCAAGTCGACCGCGATCGGCATGTTGACCGGGATGACCGCACCGACCACCGGCGTGGCCCGGCTGTTCGGAATGGATCCACGTGATGTCGCCGCCCGTCGGCGGGTCGGGGTCATGCTCCAGGCGTCGGGAGTCCCCGACACGCTTCGGGTTCGGGAGTTGTTGACCGCCTTCCGCGGCTACTACCCGGAACCGCTCCCACACGAAGCGGTGGTCGCTGCCGCCGGTCTGGCCGGTCTGGACGGCCGGTTGTTCGGCTCCCTGTCGGGCGGTCAGCAGCGGCGGGTGCTGTTCGCGATCGCACTGTGCGGCAACCCTGAGTTGTTGTTCTTCGATGAACCGACGACCGGTCTTGACCCGGAGATCCGCCGGACGCTGTGGGCCGGCCTGCGCGAGTTGGCCGACGCCGGCCGGGGCGTGGTCCTGACGACCCACTACCTCGAGGAGGCCGACGCCCTGGCCGACCGGATCGTCGTCCTGGACCGCGGACGGATCATCGCCGAGGGAACACCGTCCGCGATCAAATCACTCGTACCCGGGCGCCGGATCGCCGCCCGGACCGCGGTGCCGGTCGAGGAGGCCCGGCGATTCCCCGACGTGCGCGGTGCGTCGCGAGCGGGGTCGGTGCTGACTTTGCTGGTCGGCAGGCCGGAGCCGGCGCTCGGCGCGCTGCTCGGTCGTGACCCGGGATTGACCGGCCTGACCGTGACGGAGACGAGCTTGGAAGAGGCGTTCCTGATCCTGACCAATCGAACCGAGAGGGCAGCATGACCATCACGAGCACGACGCCGCGGCCCGATGGCGGGCGGATCGTCCGACCCAACACGTTCCGGGTGTACCGCACCGAGGCGCGCCAGGAATTCCTCAAGCTCATTCGCATCCCGATCTTCGCCGCCACCACCGTCGCCCTGCCGCTGATGTTCTATGTCATCTTCGGCATCACCTTCGCCGACCAAACCGCACGCGGGGTCGGAGTGACGACCTACATGCTCGCGACCTACGGCACCTTCGGCGTCATCGGGGCCGCCCTGTTCGGCTTCGGAGTGTCGGTGGCCGTCGAGCGCGGGCAGGGCTGGATGAAGCTCAAGCGTGTCTCGCCCATGCCTCCGCTGGCGTACTTCGTCGCCAAGGTGATCATGAGTGCCACCGTTGCCGCCTTGATCGTGGGGTTGCTGTTCGTCATTGGCGCCACCATCGGCGGGGTCCGCATGCCGGTCGGCCAGTGGGCCGCCCTCGCGGGCGTCCTGGTCGCCGGCGCGCTGCCGTTCTCCGCGATGGGTCTTGCATTCGGGTACCTGGTGGGCCCCAACTCGGCGCCGGCCGTGTTGAATCTCGCGTGGCTGCCGATGGCGTTCGCGTCCGGATTGTGGATCCCGATCGGCATGCTTCCCGGCGTCGTGCAGTCCATCGCGGTGTTCCTGCCGCCATACCACTTCGTGCAGCTGGCGCTCGGCACCATCGGTGCGTCGGAGGGCGGGTCACCCTTGCTTCACCTGGCGATCCTGTTCGGCTTCACCGCGGGCTTCCTGGTCGTGGCAGCCTGGGGTTTCCGGCGCGACGAGGGACGAACCTACGGATGAGGCGAGACCGGTGAGCGAGTACCAGAACCGCGGAGCCAGGTACCTGCCCTACATCTGGCTGGTCTACCTGGCGGCACTGTTCTTCCAACCCGCCCTGGACCCGACCGCGGGCCCGGCCGAATGGGTCGCGGTCGGGGTGCTGATCGCGGCCTTCCTCCCGCTCTACCGGACCGGTCTGCACACCCGTGACCAGCGGCGCATGGCCGTCCTGCTGGCGGCCATCGTGCTCCTGGCCCTGCTCGGATCGCTGGTCAACACCGGCTCGAGCGTCTTCCTGGTCTACGCCGCCGCACTTGCGGGACGGCTGCGACCGGTCCGCCGCGCCGTCTGGGTGATCGCTGCCCTGGCCGGCGTCACCGGCATCATCTACCTGACATCGACGGTCCCGATGCCCTGGCGGGTCGCGCTGGTCGCGCCGGAGTTCGTGTTCGCCCTGGTGGTCGGTGCCGCGAGCATCTTCGACAACGAGCGAGCCAGGACCGAGCGCCGACTGCGGCGGGCCGACGAGGAGATCGAACGCCTGGCGACCATCGCCGAGCGGGAACGTATCGCACGGGATCTGCACGATCTGCTCGGTCACACCCTCTCGGTGATCGTGCTCAAGTCCGAGGTGGCGGGCCGCCTGATCACCATCGACCCCGGTCGGGCCGAACGCGAGGTGCATGACATCGAGCGCACCGCACGGACGGCACTGACCGAGGTGCGCGCCGCGGTGGCCGGATACCGCGCGAAGGGAATCGGCGGTGAATTGGCCAACGCCCGACGCACCCTGGCCGCCGCGGGGGTCGACACCGAACTCCACGCGGATCTGCCCGAGCTCGCGGCCGAACAGGAGTCGGCCCTGGCCCTGGCGGTGCGCGAGTCGGTCACCAACGTGCTGCGTCATGCGGAGGCCGAACGAGTCACCATTCGTCTCCACAGCACCGCCGACGGCGTGGTTCTCGAGGTGATCGACGACGGGAGGGGCAGCGACACACCCGACGGCGCCGGCCTCGCCGGCATGCGCGAACGCATTTCAGCGCTCGGCGGCCAGGTCACCCGGGCGGCCGGGCCAGGGGGCGACGTCACATCCGGCACGCTGGTGCGGGTGACCCTGCCGCACGCAACCGGCGGCGCCCACCGGCAGGGCGTGGCCCGGGCGGTCCGACCATGAGGAAGCGCCAGCGAGCGAAGCATCAACACAGTCAGGCCGGCGCCCGGTCCGGGGCGACCGAGCTTGCGAGGTGCCTCGGATGGGCGGCGGCATGAGCGAGCGCCAGCGAGCGAACCATCAACACAGCATCACCGTC
>JBIOVW010000423.1:0-2546 GCA_044867945.1 Nakamurella sp.
TGACCTTGTTCGGCGGGTTCGCAGGTACTACGCAGTCGTCCGACTTCCCACCCTCGTTCATCCCAGGCGTACCGCCATCGGCGTTCCCTGAACGGCCCACCCGGTGATCAACCAGGTGGGCGAGCGATGGGATCTCCCGGTTCTCGCGCATGGAGGTTCCGTACATGCCCTGGTTCTCTGACCGCGCGGGGTCCGTCGACAGCTCGCGATAGCGCTGCCGCCGGTGTGGCCTTCCACCTCTTGCACAGCGTCGGCACCCCGAACACGTTGATTACGCGGCTCAATAGCCCGGCCTGCACGTGCCCCTGTCAACGCTTCGCCACGCCCTCGCGGGTCGTCGACGCATGACTCAGGGTCACCGCGGGTCGCTAGCCCTTCGGTGTGGAGCTCTTCCATCTCCTCCTCCATGCCGGTTCATCCCGGCGCTTTCGCAAGATTCACCTGGCCGCCGACCGACGGTGTCGGCCGATCTCGCGGATCACCAGTGCCGGGCAGCGGCACGACAGCCTCGGGCTACGGCCGGTGGCGGCCGCGATCCGGATCCGCCGCCGAGGACCCGGCCGGCCCCGGACCCGACCCGGCCGGGTACTGGGCGACAAGACATCCCACGCGGTCAAGTTGTCAAGCTGCCTCCTCGGTCGCGGCTGATGCCGTGGGAAACGCGACGTGTTCGTTGTAGGTCTGGCGGGTGCGCAGGCAGTGGTGCAGGCAGCCGAGGAGGCGGTTGAACAGGTTGCGTTGCGCGGCGGTGTGTCGATCGCCGGCGGTTCGGCGCCGGTCGTAGTGGGCGCGGGCGCCGGGTGAGGCGGTGATCGCGGAGAAGGCCCAGCTGTAGCCGACGGCGGCCAGGCGTTGGTTCTTGACCCGCCGGTGCATCACGATCAGGCTCTTGCCGCTGGCGCGGGTGATCGGTGCGCTTCCGGCGTAGGCCTTGAGCGAGCGGGCGTCGGCGAAGCGGGATCGGTCGTCACCGATCTCGGCGAGCACCCGGGCGCCGGTGAGAGATCCGAGTCCTGGCAGGCTGGTGATGATCTCGGCGTCCGGGTGCTGGTCAAAATGCGCCACCGCCGCGGCGGCGAGTTCGTCGGCGTTGGCGCAGGCCACCTCGAGGTGACGCAGCAAGGCGCGGGCCTGCGCGCCGAAGGCGTCCTCAACCAGGGGCGGGTGGTGCAGGTAGGACGCTCGCAGCACCTCGAGGAGTCGCTGGGCCTCGGCCTGGACGCCACGTTGGCGTCCGGCCTCGGTGAGGAGCTGGTGCAGTTGCTCGAGGGTCAGCTGGGCGGCCGCGCGAGGGGTGGGTGCGGCGGCCAGCAGCGCGCGGGCTTCTGGGCGCAGGATCCCGCCGCGCTTGGGGGCGAACGCGGCAGCAGCGCCGGGTAGTACTCGCGCAGCAGGGAACGCAGCTTGTTGTGCGCGCAGGTGCGTTCCCACACCGCGTCCTGTTGGGCGCGGGCGAGCACCGCGATGGCCTGGGCGAGTTCGGAGTCGGCGGGTAGCGGGCGGTGCGCGGCCAGGTCGGTGCGCAGGATGTGGGCCAGCACGAGCGCGTCGCCGGCGTCGGACTTCTTGCCGGTCACCCCGTGCCGGTCGCGGTAGCGGTCGACGGCCTTCGGGTTGATCGCATAAACCGCGCGGCCGGTGGCCCGCAGGCAGGCGACCAGCAGCCCACGGCTGGTCTCGATGGCCACCGGGATCGGGTTTTCGGCGCTGTCGCCGGCCTCGGCCAGCAGCTGCAGCAACTGCGTGAACCCGGCGGCGTCGTCGCCGATGCGGCGCTTGCCGACGACGTTTCCGGTCGTGTCGACCAGGGCGACGTCGTGGTGGTCTTCGGCCCAGTCGATGCCGCAGAACACCTCCACGATCTGTCTCCTTTCCACTTGGTGAGCTTCCCTTACTGTCCTGGTTCTCAAGCCTGTGCGGGGCACGCGCCTCCCTAATGGCAGGGCTCAGGGCCCGACATCCCACCAGCCGTTCGTGACCCCAGCGCACCGCCAGGGCCCTCGGTCTGCGGTGGAACTCGATGGCTCCCCTGCTGGTCAGAGGTGGTCCTGGCAGTGGCTCGAACCACGACCATGATCGGTTGGGGGTGGCGTGGCGTGGTGCAGCGACTCGCCGGCTTTTTCCTGGCTACTGGTTTCTGCTCCTTTCCCGTGGCTGATGGGTGCGGCAGATTCTGCTCCATTCGGGTCACCGCTGCTTCCTTCCTGGTGTTGGGTCCGGGATGCGCCGGTCTTGTCGCGGGTCTCGTTGGCCACCGGGCTACTCTCAGGCGTCGTTGGTCCGGATCCTCGTATCGCGCGGGCGTAGGTGACCGTGGTGCATGGCGGGCCGCCGGTCTTCATCGAGCGCTTTCGGCGCTGGGGCGGGGAAGGCGTCCCGCTGGCCTACCTGGATGTCGCTACGGCCTTGCCTGCCCATTAGGCCTACTCCAGCCGCGGGATCCGCGCCTACCTGCGCAGACGCCGGATCAAGGCCACCATCCCCGAACCCGCGGACCAGAAGAAGAACCGGCGCCGGCTGGGCGCCAAGGGCGGGCGGCCACCCCG
>JBIOVW010000424.1:0-11647 GCA_044867945.1 Nakamurella sp.
AATCTGTCCAGAGAATGCGGCCACATCAGGACCAAAGTCCTGGTCGCCCGGGCGTGCGCGGGCGCTTGGCGATGCACGAGCTAGGGAGAGCCAATGGCCGCACCGGTCGGCTGGGAACCCGTCGAACGGGTGCCGACCTACGAACTCGTGTTGCGCCGGATCGAGGAGCAGCTGATCAACCGCACGCTGCGGCCGGGGGACCGGCTACCCCCCGAGCGGGAACTCGCCGTCATCCTGGGGGCCAGCCGGCCGGCGGTCCGGGAAGCCCTGCGGGTCCTGCAGGCGCAGGGCGTGGTGCGGTCGGCGGTCGGCACCGGCGCCGATTCCGGGACGATCGTCACCGCGGCCCCGTCCGGCGCGCTGACCCGCCTGCTGCGGGTGCACCTGGCGGTCGCGTCGTTCCCGCTTTCCGACATCATCGAGGCCAGGGTGATGCTGGAGCGGTTCAGCGCGTTGAGCGCGGCCACCGCGATCACGCCGGAGGCTCTGGCCAAGATCGCCGCCCCGCTCGAGACGATGGACGAGCCGGACATCGACCGCGCCCGGTTCAACGAACTGGACACCGAGTTCCACGTGGCCATCGCGGAGGCCGGTGGCAACCGATTCGTGGCCGATCTGACCGTCGCCGTCCGGGAATCGATCCGCACGGACATCCTTGGCACACTGGAGGAATCGGCCGACTGGGCGGAGATCCGCGACGTGCTGCGGGCAGATCATCATGCGATCTACCTGGCGCTGGCCGCCTCCGACGGGGACGGGGCGGCGGATCGGCTGGAGTCCCACATCAAGGGTTTCTATGCCCGGATGACGGTGGGCTGACCGCCATCACAACGAGCAACTGACCGCCGGCCGTCGGCGTATCGAAAACGTGAAAACCGGCCTGGCGGCCGTAGAGATTTCGTGAAGACGCGCGCCCGGGCGCCGATATGGGTCTTCACTGGGTCGCGGCCGAAGTGCGGCCGTGATCGCTGAGGGGCTCCGGTGTCCGATCTGGTGTTCGTGCTGCTGACGGTGGCCCTGTTCGTGGTGCTGGCCCTGGTGGTCAAGGGGGTCGAGCGGCTGTGAACTGGGTGAACGTGGTGGGCGCCGCGCTCGCGGTGGTGCTGGTCGGCTACCTGGTGATGGCCCTGATCCTGCCCGAGCGGTTCTGACGATGAGCGAAACCGCCTCGGGCGTGCTGTTCATCGCCTCGCTGATTCTTGCCCTGGCCCTGACCTACCGGCCGCTGGGCGACTACTTGGTCGGGGTGCTGACCCCGGCACGGCACACCCGGGTGGAGCGGGGGATCTACCGCCTGGTCGGGGTCGACCCGCAGGGTGAGCAGTCGTGGGGGGTGTACGCGCGAAGCGTGCTGGCGTTCGCCGTGGTCTCCGTGCTGTCGCTCTACGGACTCCAACGGCTGCAGGACCACCTGTGGTGGTCGCTCGGCCTGCCGCCGGTGAGTCCCGATCAGGCGTGGAACACCGCGGTCAGCTTCGTCACCAACACCAACTGGCAGTCCTATTCGGGCGAGTCGACGATGGGCTACCTGGTACAGGCGACCGGCCTGGCCGTGCAGAACTTCGTGTCCGCCGCGGTGGGCATCGCGGTCGCGGCCGCGGTGGTCCGCGGCTTCGCCCGCAGCGGCGCCGACCGGCTGGGCAACTTCTGGGTCGACCTGATCCGGGTGGTGCTGCGCCTGCTGCTGCCGGTCGCGCTGGTCGTCGCGCTCATCCTGGTCGCCGGTGGGGTTGTGCAGAACCTGTCCGGCGGCATCGACGCGACCACCCTGGCCGGCGGCACCCAGCACCTGACCGGCGGGCCGGTGGCCGGCCAGGAGGCCATCAAGGAACTGGGCACCAACGGCGGCGGCTTCTACAACGCAAACAGCGCGCACCCGTTCGAGAACCCGACGTCGTGGACGAACTGGTTCGAGATCTTCCTGATGCTGCTGATCCCGTTCGCGTTGCCGCGCACCTTCGGTCGGATGGTTCGCGACAACCGGCAGGGCTACGCCATTGTCGCGGTGATGGCCACGCTGGCGATCGTCAGCGTCGTCCTGGTCAACGTCCTCCAGCTCGCCCACGGCGGCACCGTGCCGCAGGCGGTCGGCGCGGCGACCGAGGGCACCGAGACCCGGTTCGGGGTCTCCCAGTCGGCCACCTTCGCCGCGGCCAGCACGCTGACCTCGACCGGTGCGGTGAACTCGTTCCACGACTCCTACACCGCGCTCGGTGGCGCCGTACCGATGGCAAACATGATGCTCGGCGAGATTGCGCCCGGCGGAACCGGTTCCGGTCTGTACGGGATGCTCGTGCTGGCGGTGATCACGGTGTTCGTCGCCGGCCTGATGGTCGGCCGCACCCCGGAGTACCTGGGCAAGAAGATCGGCGCGCGGGAGATCAAGTTCGCCTCGCTGTACTTCCTGGTGACCCCGCTGGTCGTGCTGATCGGCACGGCGGCCGCGTTCGGCACCGGCAACAGCGGCACGGCGTTGAACACCGGTCCCCACGGGCTGAGCGAGGTGCTCTACGCGTTCACCTCGGCGGGGAACAACAACGGATCGGCGTTCGCCGGGATCGGGGTGAACACCCCCTGGTGGAACACCGCGCTGGGCCTGGCCATGCTGCTCGGCCGGTTCCTGACGATCGTGCTGGTGCTCGGCCTGGCCGGATCGCTGGCCGCGCAGCATCCCACGCCGGCGTCGGTCGGCACGCTGAGGACCCATCAACCGCTGTTCGTCGGCATGCTCACCGGCGTCGCCGTCGTGCTGGTCGCGCTCACCTTCCTGCCCGCCCTCGCCCTCGGCCCGTTGGCCGAGGGCCTGTAGGAGAACCACGATGACAACCACTGCCGCCGTGGCCAGACGAACGGCCGAACCGCCGTCGACCGGACACCGGCGGGTGACCGGTGGACTGCTGGATCCCGGGCAACTGGTCCGGTCCCTGCCGGACGCCCTGCGCAAGCTGAATCCGGCCACCCTGTGGCGCAACCCGGTGATGTTCATCGTGGAGATCGGTTCGATTTTCAGCACCGCGCTGGCCATCGCCTCGCCGTCGCTGTTCGCCTGGGCGATCACCGGCTGGCTGTGGCTGACCGTCCTGTTCGCCAACCTGGCCGAGGCGGTCGCCGAGGGCAGGGGCAAGGCGCAGGCGGAATCGCTGCGGAAGGCCAAGCAGGACACCATGGCTCGCCGGCTGACCGGTTGGCGGCCCGGTTCGACCACCGCGGCCGAACTGGCCGTGCCGGCCACCCACCTCACGGTCGACGACGTCGTCGTGGTCGAGGCCGGGCAGGTGATCCCGGGTGACGGCGATGTGGTCGAGGGCATCGCGAGCGTCGACGAGTCGGCGATCACCGGTGAATCGGCGCCGGTCATCCGGGAATCCGGAGGGGATCGCAGCGCGGTCACCGGTGGCACCAAGGTGCTCTCGGACCGGATCGTCGTGCGGATCACCCAGAAGCCGGGCGACAGTTTCCTGGACCGGATGATCGGCCTGGTCGAGGGGGCCAACCGGCAGAAGACGCCGAACGAGATCGCGCTGAACGTCCTGCTGGCGTCGCTGACGCTCGTGTTCCTGCTGGCCGTGGCCACCCTGCAGCCGATGGCGGTCTACTCGATGGAGCAGAACCCGGCCACTGCCGAGACGGCGGCGCTGACCGCCTCGGGCCTGACCGGGATCGTGCTGGTCGCCCTGCTGGTGTGCCTGATTCCGACGACCATCGGCGCCTTGCTGTCGGCGATCGGCATCGCCGGCATGGACCGGTTGGTGCAGCGCAACGTGCTGGCCATGTCCGGCCGGGCGGTGGAGGCGGCCGGCGACGTGAACACCCTGCTGCTGGACAAGACCGGCACCATCACCCTGGGCAACCGGCAGGCCGGCGACTTCGTGCCGGTCGACGGGGTCACCCCGCCCGAACTGGCCGACGCCGCGCAATTGTCCAGCCTGGCCGACGAGACCCCCGAGGGCCGGTCCATCGTCGTGTACGCCAAGACCGAATACGGCCTGCGGGAACGGCATCCGGGTGAACTGACGGGGGCCACCTGGGTGCCGTTCTCCGCGCAGACCAGGATGTCCGGGGTCGACCTGCCGGTGGACGGCGGGCGGCGGCAGGTCCGCAAGGGTGCGGCCGGCGCGGTCATGGCCTGGGTCCGGGACAACGGCGGACGGGCGATCTCCACCATCGCGTCGCTGGTGGACGGCATCAGCGCCAGTGGCGGCACTCCCCTCGTGGTGGCCGAACTCAACCCGGGTGAGCCGGCCCGGACCTTGGGCGTGATCCATCTCAAGGACGTGGTCAAGGCCGGCATGCGCGAGCGTTTCGATCAGATGCGCCGGATGGGCATCCGCACGGTGATGATCACCGGCGACAACCCGCTGACCGCCCGGTCGATCGCGCAGGAGGCGGGTGTCGACGACTTCCTGGCCGAGGCGACGCCCGAAGACAAGATGGCGCTGATCCGCAAGGAACAGGCCGGTGGCCGGCTGGTCGCGATGACCGGTGACGGCACCAACGACGCGCCGGCGCTGGCCCAGGCCGACGTGGGCGTGGCGATGAACTCCGGCACGTCGGCCGCCAAGGAGGCCGGCAACATGGTCGACCTGGACTCCGACCCGACCAAGCTGATCGAGATCGTGGAGATCGGCAAGCAGTTGCTGATCACCCGCGGCGCGCTGACCACGTTCTCCATCGCCAACGACATCGCCAAGTACTTCGCGATCATCCCGGCCATGTTCGCCGCGGTGTACCCGAGTCTGGACGCGCTGAACATCATGCGGCTGGCCAGCCCGACGTCGGCCATCCTGGCCGCGGTGATCTTCAACGCGATCATCATCGTTGTTCTGATACCCCTTGCCCTGCGCGGGGTCCGGTACACGCCCGGCTCCGCGACGGCCATGCTTCGGCGCAACCTGCTGGTCTACGGCCTCGGCGGCCTCGTCGCCCCGTTTCTCGGCATCAAACTGATCGACCTCGTTCTCTCGCTGATTCCCGGACTCTCGTGATGCGCCTGCCCACCTGGTTGAACAACCACCTCGCCGCCCTGCGGGCCCTGCTGGTGCTGACCGTGCTGCTGGGCGTGCTCTACCCGCTCGCCGTGCTCCTCGCCGCCCAGATCCCCGGCCTGAAGGACAGGGCCGACGGGTCCTTGGTCGGCGCCGGCGGTGTGGTCATCGGCAGCAGGCTGATCGGCCAGTCCTTCACCGACGCCGACGGCAAACCCCTGGCCCGGTACTTCCAGTCCCGGCCGTCCGCGGGCGGCTACGACCCGCTGGTCACCGGGGCGTCGAACCTCGGGCCGGAGAGCGTCGTCGACGCGATGCCCGACCCCGCGGTGCCCGGTGACGGCGGCACCCCGAGCCTGCTCACCCAGGTGTGCGCGCGCAGTCTCGCGGTCGGTGAACTGGAGGGTGTGGACGGCCGCCGCCCGTACTGCACCGCCGACGGTGTCGGCGCGGTGCTGTCCGTCCACCGGACGGGCGGGCTGACCGGCCCGGTCACCCGGGCGGTCAGCGTCAACCAGGCCTGCCCGGCCACCCCGTTCCTGGCCGATTACGAGGGCGTGGCCGTGGAGTGCGCAACACCGGGCGAGGACCATTCCGGCGGGGTGCTCACCCCGATCCACACCCCGATCGACACCCCGATCGACACAGGCGGGCCGGCCATGCCCACGGTCCCCGCGGACGCCGTCACCGCCAGCGGCAGTGGGCTGGATCCGAACATCAGCCCGGAGTACGCCGCCCTGCAGGCTCCCCGGGTGGCCCGGGAACGCGGGGTTGACCCGGCCGCGGTCACCGGGATGATCGGCGAGCACACCGCCGGACGCTTCCTCGGATTCGTCGGAGAGCCGACGGTGAATGTGCTGGAGCTGAACATGGAGTTGGATCAGCGGTACCCACTGCGTGGCTGAGGAGGTGGCGCCATGGCGACGCGCGGCAGGCTCCGGGTGTACCTGGGCGCCGCCCCGGGCGTGGGCAAGACGTTCAAGATGCTCGAGGAGGGACACCGGCGGCGCGAACGGGGCACCGACGTGGTGGTCGGTTTCGTCGAGGCGCACGGCCGCCCGCTGACCGAGGCGCTGATGGACGGCCTGGAGGTGCTACCGCGGACCACCATCTCCTACCGGGGCGCCGAGTTCTCCGAGATGGACCTGGACGCGGTGCTGGCGCGGCACCCGCAGGTGGCCCTGGTGGACGAGCTGGCGCACACCAACGTGCCGGGGTGCCGGAACGAAAAGCGTTGGCAGGACGTCGACGAGCTGCTCGACGCCGGCGTCACCGTCATCACGACCGTCAACATCCAGCACCTGGAGTCGCTGAACGACGTGGTCGCCGAGATTACCGGGGTGCCGCAGCGGGAGACCGTTCCGGACGAGGTGGTTCGGCGCGCGGATCAGATCGAGCTGGTCGACATGACGCCGGAGGCACTGCGCCGCCGGATGGCGCACGGCAACATCTACCGGCCGGACAAGGTCGACGCCGCGTTGAGCAACTACTTCCGGGTCGGCAATCTCACCGCGCTGCGCGAACTCGGGCTGTTGTGGCTCGCCGACAAGGTCGACGACCAGCTCGATCGGTACCGGGCCGATCATCACATCACCGACACCTGGGAGGCGCGGGAAAGGGTGGTCGTAGCGTTGTCCGGCGGACCGGAGGGGGACACCCTGATCCGTCGGGCGGCGCGGATCGCCGACCGCACCAAGGGCACCGATCTGGTCGCCGTGCACGTCGCGCAGGCCGACGGGCTCACCGGGCCGGGGCCGGTGCACCTGGCCCGGCAACGGACGCTGGTGGAGAGCCTGGGCGGGACGTACCACCAGGTGCTCGGCGCCGACATTCCCACGGCATTACTGGATTTCGCCCGGGGGGTGAACGCCACTCAGCTCGTGCTGGGCGCCAGCCGGCGCGGCCGGTTCGCGCAGTTGTTCGCCCGCGGGGTCGGCGTCACCACCACCGCCGGGTCCGGAGCGATCGACGTGCATCTGGTCACGCATGAGCGGGCCAACCCGGTCCATCCCGGCCGGCGGTTCCTCGGGCGCGGCGCGCTCACCCCGCGCCGGCGGATCGCCGGGTTCACCCTGGCCGTGGTCGGCATGCCGTTGCTGACCGTTGTTCTCGACCTGCTGCGTGGGCAGTTGGGCCTGCCCAGCGACATTCTCGCGCTGCTGCTCGGGGTGGTGGCGGTGGCCCTGGTCGGCGGGCTGTTCCCGGCCCTGCTGGCCGCGGTCGCCGGGTTCCTGCTGCTGAACTACTTCTTCGTGCCGCCGCTGCACCAGTTCACCATCGCCTCGGGCGAGAACCTGCTCGCCCTGCTGGCTTTCCTGCTGGTGGCGGTGGCGGTGAGCCTGGTGGTCGACCTGGCCGCCCGGCGGACGGGGCAGGCGGCGCGGGCGCAGGCGGAGGCGGCCACCCTGTCCACCATCGCCGGCAGCGTGCTGCGCGGCGAGCGTCCGTTGACCGCCCTGCTCGAGCAGGTGCTCGAGACGTTCGGGCAGCAGAGTGCGACCTTGCTGGAACGGGTTCCCGACAGCGCCGACGGGCCCGCCGTGCGGCACGAGCCCGCGGCCTGGCGGGTCGCCGCGAGCGTGGGTGGCCC
Source organism: Nakamurella sp. (assembly GCA_044867945.1). GTDB lineage: Bacteria > Actinomycetota > Actinomycetes > Mycobacteriales > Nakamurellaceae > Nakamurella. The sequence goes on from JBIOVW010000424.1 coordinate 7,576, forward strand.
CCCGTGCGCCGTTCCCGCCGACGGGGCGGTCGACGTGCCGATCGACGAGGAGCTGACCCTGGCGCTGCGCGGGCCGGTGCTGGCGGCCGGTGACCGGCGGGTCCTGGAGGCGTTCGCCGCCGAGTCGGCGGTCGCGCTGCGGCAGGAGCGACTGGCCGAGCAGGCCGCCGCGATGAGCGAACTGGCCGAAGCCGACCGGCTGCGCACCGCCCTGCTCACCGCGGTCAGCCACGATTTCCGCACCCCGCTGGCGGCGGCGAAGGCGGCGGTCACCAGCCTGCGCAGTCCCGACGTCATCTTCGACGAGCAGGACCAGGCCGAGCTGTTGGCCACCGCAGAGGAATCCCTGGACCGGCTGAGCCGGCTGGTGGAGAACCTGCTGGACATGAGCCGGCTGCAGGCCGGTGCGATGGCCCTGCACCGGCAGCCGATCAGCGTCGCCGAGCTGATTCCCCGGGCCATCGATGATCTGGGCGAGATCGGCCGGGACGTCGTGGTGCCCGAGTGCGACGACGTGCCCGACGTGTCCGCCGATGCCGCGCTGCTCGAGCGGGTGCTGGTGAACCTGATCGCCAACGCGATCCGGTACAGCCCGCCGGCCCGGCCGCCGATCGTCACCGTCAGCACCCACGAGGAACGGGTCGAGGTGCGGATCATCGACCACGGCCCCGGCATCCCCGCCGAGGACCACGAGCGGGTGTTCCTGCCGTTCCAACGCCTCGGTGACACCGACAACACCACCGGGCTCGGCCTGGGTCTGGCGCTGTCCCGCGGGTTGACCGAGGCCATGGGCGGCACCCTGTCCCCTGAACCCACCCCCGGCGGGGGACTGACCATGACGGTGGCGCTGCCCGTCGCCGACATCGTTGCTACCGGCGACGACCTGGCCGCCCCCGTGCTCGTCGAGCAGGTCGACGGCTGGTCCCGACCGCACCAGGGCGGCCGGTCATGAGCGGCACCCGGCCGGACGCCACCACCACGCCCACCGGGGCCGACACGCCGCGGACCAGGGTGCTGATCGTGGACGACGAACCGCAACTGCTGCGGGCGCTGCGGATCAACCTGGCCGCCCGCCGGTACGACGTGGCCACCGCCGCCGACGGCACCGGCGCGTTGCAGGTGGCCGCCGCCGGGCCGCCGGACCTCGTCGTCCTCGATCTGGGTCTGCCGGACATGGACGGTGTCGACGTCATCCGCACGTTGCGGCAGTGGACCCCGGTGCCGATCATCGTGCTGTCCGGCCGGGCCGGCAGCTCCGACAAGGTCCATGCCCTGGACGCCGGCGCCGACGACTACGTCACCAAACCCTTCAGCCTCGACGAACTGCTGGCCCGCATCCGCGCCGTCACCCGCCGGGCGAACCCGTCGGAGCCGTCACCGCTCACCATCGGCCGTCACCGGATCAACCTTGCCGACCGCAGCATCGGGTCCGTCGACGGCGAGTCGCCCCACCTGACCCGCACGGAATGGCATCTGCTGCAGGTCCTCGCGTCCAATCCGGGCAAGCTCGTCACCCAGAACAGCCTGTTGCAGCAGGTGTGGGGCGCCGGGTACGAAACCCAGACCCACTACCTGCGGCAGTACATGGCCCACCTGCGTCGCAAACTCGAGGACAACCCCGCCCACCCCCGGCACCTGCTCACCGAACCCGGCATGGGCTACCGGTTCGTTCCATGACATCTCTGGCGGCCCGAGGAGGCACGGCGTGGAGCTGCGGTACATCACCGCGGACGGTGTGACCGATCACCGCATCGGCGAGCTGCCCGCACTGCTGACCCGACCCGACGGGCTTGTCTGGTTGGACATCCCCAGCTGGGACGACCACGCCGAGCGGATCCTGTCCGAGGTGTTTGCGTTTCACCCCCTGGCGATTCGGGACTGCGAGCGACGCAACCAGGTGCCAAAGGTCCACGTGTACCCGGACCACCTGTTCCTGGTGCTGCACGCGCCGGAGGCCGGTGCGGCCGGTCACGTGCACTACATCGAGCTCGACCAGTTCGTCGGCGATCGTTACCTGGTCACCGTGCACGGCCCGTTGAACCCGGTGGTCGACCCGGCCGCCGCCCGGGTCGAGGTCGACGCGGTCGCCCGGCGCCTGCAGTCCGGCAAGCTCCGCCCGGCCCACGGCCACGATCTGAGCTACGCGTTGGTGACGGCGCTGGCCGGGCGCCTGCGCGATTTCACCTCCCGCCTCACCGCCGACGTCTGGGGGCTGGAGCAGCGGGTCACCGGTGGACACCTCGGTAACCCCGAACAGTTCCTGGACCAGATGTTCCGGGCCCGACACGGCCTGCTGACCATCCAGACCATGGCCGGCCTCTCCCGGGAGGTGTTCGCCCGGATGGCCACCATCCATGCCTTCGGCGCCGACGCGGGTCAGACCCACATCCAGGATGTGATCGACCAACTCGACCGGCTGCAGGCCATGGCCCACGTACAGAAGGACTACCTGCAGGGCACCATCGAGTTCTACCAGGCCCGGACCAACACGAAAATGACCATCGCCGCGGAACGCCTCGCAGTCATCGCCGCGGTCACCCTGCCGGTCACCGCGGTGTCCTCGGTTCTCGGCATGAACGTCATCGTCAACGAAACCACTCAGCCGATCGCGCTGGCCATCGCTTTGCTGATCATGGGCACTGTCTCCGTCGTGCTGCTGATCTGGGCCAAACGCCGCGGCTGGTGGTGAGCCCGGAGCTGCGCGGGAGCCGCGCTACGGCAGGAATTGCATCTCGGGGAAGCGTGGCGAGGGTCGGTCGAGCAGGTGACTGTCGCGGTGACGAAGATGCGTGTTGAAGAACGCGGTGAGGTAGGCGCGCTGGTTGACGATCGACCGGTGCGGGTCGATGGTGCCGATCGTCTCCCGGACGTCCGTTGGCGGAAGGTCGAGCGCAACGGCCGCTTGGGGAAGTAGGGCTTGGAAATCGGTGAAGGAGTTGTGTGCCGATCCGATCAGTTGCAGATTGAGTCGCCAGCACCGCATGTTGGCCCAGAACTTCGCCCACGTCTCATCGGTGTCGCGGCCATGGCCCTCGGCGGCGACGAGCATGAACGGCCGGTCCAACCCGGCATTGACCACGGGCCCGAACAGGGTGCCGTCCAGGTTGACGCCCGCGGCGATCCGCTGGTCCTCGTGCATGGCCGCGGCAGCGGTCGCGCCGCCCAGGGAGTGACCGAACATGCCCACGCCGGACAGCCGCAACGCGCCGCGTATCCCCGATGGAAGTCGGCGGTGCTCCGCGTCCGGGTTGACGCCGGCGTTCAGGGCAGCCAGCGAGTCGAGAACGAAACGGGTGTCAGCGACACGCACCGCCACCGCCTTCTCGAGGACCTCCGGCGTGAAGGGCGGCATCGCCGGTGTCTCGACGCGTCCGTCGGGGAATTCGACGGCGCTGGAGTCGTGGGTGTGATCGATCGTGACAACGACGTATCCGCGGCTGACCAGTTCCTCGACCAGGACGGTGCCGCTGTCGCGGTTGCCGCCGAGGCCAGGTGAATAGAGCACCACCGGCCTGCCGCCACGATGACGATCGACCGGCGCACCGACCCGGCCATGGGTCAGGGGCACCCGCAGAACGCCCGGTGGTACCCCCTGGTCCTGTTCGAAGCGGGCCCACGCACCTGGTGGCAGCCAGGGCGCCACCGGGTAGCCGTGAACCCGCTGGGCCGGGTACCACAGGCTCACCATCAGCTCCCGAACGGGCTGCGATGGGACCCATGGATCCGGCCGGGTGCTATCCACCAGATGCAGCGGGACGACCCCGATCCGGTCGTGACCGGTCGGCGCCGGCAGGACCGGCTGCAGCGGCTGCCCTGTCGCGGGCGCCTCCGCTGGGTGCGCGTATGCCGGCGGGGCGCTGACGCCGGCAACGAGCAACAGACCCAGACACAGCAGCAGGATGCGGCGGATGACGGAGTGAGCGGACGGGTCGGGCGTGGGTCGGGATTTCATGGTGCTCCATTCCGGTACTCCTCGGCGCGGGAACGCCTTGCGGGGCCGTTGCCGCTCAGGTGACCTCACCCTGGACCGAGGCGTACAACGTGTGGGTCGTCTTCGTCAAGGCCGGGATCG
>JBIOVW010000425.1:0-7584 GCA_044867945.1 Nakamurella sp.
GTTGAAGTTCTTCAGCCGCCATAGATCCAGCCGCTGACCGGTCAGCGGGTGCATGCCCCGGATCACCCGCTCCTCGGCCAACCCGTGCGAGCCCGGCCGGAAGCTGAACTGCAGCACGTCGGGCGACTCGGTGTTGAACGCGACCGTCACCGTGACGCGGCGGCCGGCGGCCAGGGTGCCGTAGTCCTGCAGCGTCCGCTGCAACTCCGCGGAGATCGCGTCCGGGTCCTCCGGGGCGTCGGCCCAGGCCAGGTAGAGGTCGGTGACCAGGTTGGCCGGATCGGGCACCCGGCCGGCCGCGGCGTCAACCGCCGTCAGAGCCGCTGTCAGATCGGCATGGTCGGCGGTCGTGGAGATCAGGTACAGCCGCTTGCCGCCGAGCATGTAGTTCCCGGTCAGCGTCGGCCGCCCGGCGATCTCGCCGACCTGCAGGTCCTCCAGGTCCCGGATCTTGTAGTAGCGCCGGTTCATCACCTCGAGCATCGCCGGCACGCCGGACGGCCGGTTGAGCAGCTCCTCGGCGAACAGCCGGACCACGGGCTCCGAGCTGCCCACGAGGGTGTCGATCCGCTCCTGCCGATCGGGTGTGTCCGGGTTCTCCGCCAGCACGCCGACATCGGCGCGGACCTGGTCGTACAGCTTGGTCCGGGCCGCCTTGATGACCGGTCGCTCGTACACCTCGAACCGGATGGAGCGGGCCAGGTCGCCGATCAGCGGGTAGCGGGACCGGGTGGCCACCACCAGCCGCTCGACGACGGCGCCCACGCGCTGCCGAACGTCCTCGCCGAGTCCCGCGGCGCGGGTGCGCCACCGTTCCAGCAACCCGGCGATGATCGGGATCTGGTCGCCGACCCGTTCCTGGGTGAGGAAGATGCGGTAGACCGCCTCCTCCAGTTCCGGTCCCGGTTCGAGATCGGTGACACCGTAGTGCGCCAGCGCGCGGGCCAGCCTGGTGCGGAAGCCCTCGGGCAGGCCGCCGCGCTCCAGGTCCAGCGACTGCAGGTAGGTGTGGAAGTACTCGCGTGGGCTGTGCACCTGCTCGTCGCCGGACTCCTCCTCGCCGGCCGGCCGATTCCGGGACAGCTCGGCCAGGTCGGCGAAGGTCTCCAGCACGTCCAGCGCGGCACCCAGCAGTTCGTCGTCGTCCAACGGGATCTGCTCGCGCACCTGGTCGTACTCGGTCCACAGCGCCCGGGCCCGCGCGGCCGACACGTCGTAGCCCATGACGAGCGCGCGCAACGCCTCCAGATCGTTGAATGCCTTGGCCCGCAGGTCGCCGTCCGCGACGATCGCGTCACCGGTGAACTGCACCGTCGGGGCGGTGGATACCGCGCCCTCCTCCTCGACCTTGTCCAGCCGCAGCAGCGCGCCGCCGGCGTCGACCTGCGAGTTCACCGCGGCCAGGATCTCCCGGACCCGGCCCGCGTAGGGGGCCTTGACCGGGGTCTCCATCTTCATCGCCTCGAGGATCATGATCGTGTCGCCGGCCTCGACGTCGTCACCGGCCGCCGCGCGCAGCGCCACCACGACGGCGGGTGCGGGCGAGCGGACCATGCCGCCCTCGTCCCGGCTCACCCGATGGCTGACGCTGTCCACCTCGACCAGATGGCCGGCCGCGCTGGTGGACGCGACGATCTGGTGCCGCCGGTCGCCGATGGTCAGCCGGCTCTCGAAGCGGGACTGCCGCTCCAGCTCCAGCTCGACGACGTCACCGCCGGGCACCTCGACCCGGTACCGGCGGGGGCTGATCTGGGCGACGGTCAGGGCGTAGGTCTGGCCGCGGTAGCCCAGCTCGATCTCCCGGCCGACCTCGTGCGCGGCCTTGGGCCGGCCGCCATGGGCCGACCGCAGGAAGGCGTCCCGCTCGAGTGCCTCCTCCGATTCGTACACGTCGACAGCGACGTACAGCAGGGCGGCGTCTGCGCCCGCGGCCAGTTCGGGGTCCTCGTGCAGGTTGGCCCGGTCCAGCCAGCCGGTGTCCGCGGTGCCCTCGATGACCTCGGGCCGGTCCAGCAGCTTGAGCAGGAAGGACTTGGTGGTGGTGCCGCCCTTGACCACCACGGTGGTCTCGCGCAGGGCGACCCGCAGCCGGGCCAGGGCCTCGTCCCGGTCCCGGCCCCAGGAGATGATCTTGGCGACCATCGAGTCGTAATCGGGCGAGATCGCGTCACCGGTGGCGATGCCGGTGTCCACCCGGATGCCCGGACCGACCGGCAGGGTCAGCAGCTCCACCTTGCCGGGCGAGGGGGCGAACCCGTTGTCGGCGTCCTCGGCGTTCAGCCGGGCCTCCACCGAGTGCCCGTACACCGGCGCGCAATCGCCCTCGAGCTTGTAGCCGTCGGCCACCAGGATCTGCAGTTTGACCAGATCAAGGCCGGTGGACACCTCGGTGATCGGATGCTCCACCTGCAGCCTGGTGTTCACTTCGAGGAACGCGAATGTCTTCTTCTCCGGCTGGTAGAGGAACTCCACCGTGCCGGCGCCGCGGTACCCGGCCTCCTTGACCAACGCGATCGCCCGGGCGGCCAGATCGTCGGCCTGCTCCTTGGTCAGCGCCGGGGAGAACGACTCCTCGATCAGCTTCTGGTTGCGCCGCTGAATCGAGCAGTCCCGCACGCCGGGCGCCCAGGCGTTGCCGTAGTTGTCCGCGATGACCTGGACCTCGATGTGCCGGCCGCCCTGCACCAGGTGCTCCATGAAGATCACATGGTCGTTGAACGCCTTCTGCGCCTCCGACTGGGTGCGCTCTATGGCCTCTTCCAGTTCGCTGGGATCGAACACCATCCGGATGCCGCGGCCGCCGCCGCCGCTGCGGGCCTTGAGGATCATCGGGTAGCCGATGGCCTTGGCGTGCTCGAGCGCCTCCTCCATCGTCTCCACCGGGCCGCCGCTCCAGGGCGCCACCGGCACCTTGGTCGCCTCGGCCAGGTATTTGGCCTCGACCTTGTCGCCGAGGCGGCGCATCGCCTCCGGCGGCGGGCCGATGAAGGTCACCCCCAGCTCCGCGCACAGTTCGGCGAACGCCGGGTCCTCGGCCACGAAGCCCCAACCCACCCATGCCGCGTCCGCCTTGGACTCGATCAGCGCCTTGCGCAGCACCTCGTGATCCAGGTACGGGCTGCTCAGGTCGCCCTTCTCCCGGATCCGTACGCCCTCGTCGGCCAGCCGCACGAACAGCGCACCACGCTCGGACTCGGTGTGCAGGGCGACAACCTTGATCCCGTAACCGAACTCCGCGTTCAGCTCACGGACGGCCCGGATCAGCCGGACCGCCGGCTCACCCCTGTTGATCACCGCAATGCGCGAAAACATGCCTGGTGCTCCTCCATCCACTTCGACAAGAGTGCGATCCGCCCCGTCGCCGGTGGTCCCGTCGCGCCCGGTTCTCCGGTGGGCGCGCGATGGTCTTCCGGGCGTCGGAAAGCGGTCGACGCGTGCACGGCAAACGTGCCCGCTTCATCCTGGCCTGTTCGGGCCGCTCGCGCTCATCCAACACAGCTCTTCCGTTGTCAATCAGCCACTCGGACCCTGCCGGCAACGCCACCGTTCGCTAGGCGTAGCGAGTGGCGACCTGACCGGCCTGGTGACCGTATCCGGGACCATGCGTGACCGCGTGCACGAGCAGCGGATGGAGCTGATGCAGGCCGATCAGCGCGGACCAGTCGGGCCGCAGCGGCACGACCTCGGCGTAGGCCGCGAGCACCCGCGGCAGGTGTTCGGTGCCGAACAGGGCGAGCATGGCCAGATCGGTGAGCCGGTGCCCGCCGTGTGCGGCCGGGTCTATCAGCAACGCGCTCGTTGACCGCCCCCCGCCCGCCTGTGCCCTGCCCCCGTGCCCCACCCGCCCGTGCCGCCCGCCCTGCCCGTACAGCACGTTGCCGCCCCACAGGTCGCCGTGGATCCGCGCGGGCGGAGCGTTGTCGTCGAACTCCCCGGCGACCAGGCGTTCACAAACCTTCTCCACGGCGCCGGCGGCGGCGCCGGTCAGGTTGCCGATCCTGCGCGCCGCGCGGGCGTAGGGCCACAGCCGGACGGTGGCGAAGAACTCGCCCCATCGGTCGAAGGAGCGGATGGGCAACACCTGGCGGCCGATCCAGCCGTCGCCCGTCCAGCCCGGCGGGGCGGCGCCGAAGGCATCGGCACCCGCGGAGTGGGTCGCGGCCAGCGACCGGCCGAAATCCTCGGCCGCGGATCTGCTCACCGGCGCGAGCGTGATCCGGTCGAGCACGATGTGCGTGTCGCCGACCTGACGGACGCCGACCACCGCGGCGCCGCCGGCCGCACCCAGCCAGCCGAGCCCGGCCGCCTCCCAGGCGAAGAAACCGTCCGGTGCGTCGGCCCGGCGCTTGACGAAGTCGTCGGCCGAAGCCTGCCGCCCATCCCGGTCGGGCACGCTGTTCTTGATGGTTCGCTCGGCAAGCCTCGCTCAGGCCGGCTCAGGCCAGCCCGAGGGACTTCATCCGCTCGGTGTGCCCCTGTTGCAGCCGCCGGAACAGCGCGGCGATGCCGGCCAGGTCACCGGAGCCGGTGACGATCAGTTCGGCGAGCGTGTCCCGGTCGGCCACCACGTACTGGGCCTGGGTGATCGCCTCGCCGAGCAGCCGGCGACCCCACAGCGCCAAGGGCCCGGCCACCCGGGGATCGGTCTGGCAGGCCTTGCGCACCTCGCGCACCGCGAAGGCGGAATGACCGGAGTCGGCCAACACCTCGAACACCAGATCCCGGGTCACCGGGTCCAGCCACTCCGCGATCTCCCGGTAGAAGTCGGCGGCCAGCCCGTCCCCGACGTGCGCCTTGACCAGTGACTCCAGCCAGGAATGGGGGGCGGTGGAGTCGTGGAAGGCGTCGAACGGGGCGATGAACGGCTTCATGGCGTCCTCGACCGCGACGCCACGTGCCTGCAGGTGCCGGGCCAGCGCCGTGAAGTGGCCCATCTCGGCGGTGGCCATCGTCGACAACTGGACGCGGCCGGACAGTGTGGGCGCCCACCGCGCGTCCGCGGCCATCCGGTCGAACGCCGACAACTCGCCGTAGGCGAGCACCCCGAGCAGATCCACCACCGCGGGCTCCGGTGGCGGCAGCGTGGCGGCCGGCGCCGACTCGGCCGGTTGCGTTGTGCCCATGCCCCACTCCCACGTCATAACCACTCGGGTCGAGATCCGCTCTCTTCCAACCGCGCAGCGACGAGCCTAACCGGCGTGCGACGGGGCCGGTCCGGCGATGCGCCGATCGGACCGGCTGAACAGGTAGAATCGGCATGACGGTGCGACATCCGCACCGCGGTACTGTGCGCGCGTCACCCGCGCGGACGGACGAATCGGACCGACTGCCCGTCGGACCGACCGGCGATGCAGACAGCGATCACCGGTCGACCAGGCATTCCAGACGCGCCTTGGCGGCGCGCCCGGGGACCCGCGAAACGGACCCGGATCAGATCGACACGGGCAGCTCGACGACCACGATTCATCCCTCCGGACGGGCCGGACAGCGGGGAGTCCCATCGGCAGTGATGTCCTGGGGAATGTCTTTCCATGTCGCGTGAACGCGCGCGGACGACACGGAAGGCACCCTGCATGACCCAGAGCTACCTCATCGAGGACCCCGACGGCGCGATCGCCGACGCCGCCATCGACCCCGACGACGCCGCCACCTCCCACCCGCTCGCCGCCGACGCCCCCGTCCGGCCCGAATCCCCCACCTTCGCCGAGTTCGGTGTGGACCCGCGGATCCTGCGCGTCCTGGCCGACGCCGGCATCGAGCACACCTTCGCGATCCAGGCCCTCACCCTGCCGATCGCGCTGACCGGCTCCGACCTGATCGGCCAGGCCCGCACCGGCATGGGCAAGACCCTTGGGTTCGGCGTGCCGCTGCTGCAGCGGCTGGCCCACGACACCGCCGTCGCCGCGGACGCCGATGGCAAGCTGCCCGCCGGGCGTGCCCCCAGGTCCGTCGTCATGGTGCCCACCCGCGAGTTGTGCGTGCAGGTCACCCGTGACCTGCACCAGATCGGCAGGGTGCTGGGCCTGGCGGTGACCGCCGTGTACGGCGGCCGGGCCTACGAGCCGCAGATCAACGCGCTGCGGGCCGGCGTCGACCTCGTCGTCGGCACCCCGGGCCGGCTGCTGGACCTGGCCAAGTCCGGGCACCTGGTGCTCGGCGGGGTCAGGGTCCTGGTCCTGGACGAGGCCGACGAGATGCTCGACCTGGGCTTCCTCCCGGACATGGAGAAGGTGCTCGACATGGTCCCGAGGGTCAAGCAGACCATGTTGTTCTCGGCGACCATGCCCGGACCGATCCTCACCCTGGCCCGCACGTTCATGTCCCGCCCGACCCACATCCGCGCCGAGGCACCCTCCGACGGGGCCACGCACAGCTCCACCCGGCAGCTCGTCTACCGCGCGCACGCCCTGGACAAGGTGGAGATGCTGGCCCGGGTGCTGCAGGCCCGCGACCGCGGCCTGACCATGGTGTTCACCCGGACGAAGCGCACCGCCGCCAAGGTCGCCGACGAGTTGCTGGAGCGCGGGTTCGCCGCTGCCGCGGTGCACGGTGACCTCGGGCAGGGCGCCCGCGAACAGGCCCTGCGCGCGTTCCGTTCCGGCAAGGTCGACGTCCTGGTCGCCACCGACGTGGCCGCCCGCGGCATCGACGTCGACGACGTCACCCATGTGATCAACTTCCAGTGCCCGGAGGAGGAGAAGACCTACGTGCACCGGATCGGCCGCACCGGCCGGGCAGGCAAGACCGGCACCGCGGTGTCCTTCATCGACTGGGACGACGTGCCCCGCTGGCAGCTGATCAACGAGGAGCTCGGCCTGGGCGTCAACGATCCGGCGGAGACCTACTCCACCTCCCCGCACCTGTTCGCGGAGCTCGACATCCCCGAGGGCACCACCGGCGACCTGCCGCGGCGGGCCCGCACCCGGGCCGGACTGGACGCCGAGAAGCTCGAGGATCTCGGCGAGACCGGCGGCAAGCGGCGACGCACCCGGACCAGGACGAAGGGCGGCCAGGACACCGAGGGCAGCGCGGCGGCGACGACCGCGTCCGGCACGAACAGGCGCCGACGACGCACCCGCGGCGGTCATCCCGACGCTGCGACCGCTACCGTCGACGCCCCGGGCGACATCCCCACGGACGGTGCCGCGGAGCCGGCCCCCGCCGGTCGTCGCCGCAGGCGGCGCACCCGCAGCGGCGTCCAGGTCGGCACCGAGCCGCAGGACACACCGATCACCGTCTGAGGCGGACTCGCCCAGTCGGCCGAGCTTCGAGGCCGCCATCGGCACACGAGGACCGGGCGCAGACAATCCGGCGACGTGGGAGCCGGGTTGTTCAGCGCGGTCCGGGCGGGAGATCGACACCGCCCCCGTAGGCTCGGTTCGTGACGAGCCTTGCCCGCCGAAGGCGGATCGATCGGATCGTCGCCGGCCTCATCGCCCTCGTCGTGCTGGCGGTGGCCGCAGTCGTCTACCTGACCAGCGACGTCCGGGCGACGTCGGACGCCACCGGCCCCGAGGTGCCGGCGCCGTCCGCGCCGGGCTCCGTGCCGGCGTCGCTCACCCAGAGGTGGTCGCAGCCGACCGA
>JBIOVW010000426.1:0-3081 GCA_044867945.1 Nakamurella sp.
TCGTGACCCACCAGATTGCACTCAATTTCGAAGACGGCGTGACGCGATTCATCGAATGTCGCCCGAACGAAGTCGTGGCCGACGCCTCCTACCGGCAACGCATCAACATTCCACTGGATTGTCGCGACGGGGCGTGTGGCACCTGCAAGTCGTACTGCGAGTCCGGCAGCTACGACGGGGGCGATTACATCGAGGAGGCCATGACCGACGACGAGGCCGAGCAGGGCTTCGTCCTGACCTGCCAGATGGTCCCCGAGTCCGACTGCATCATCCGCATCCCGGCGACGTCGGACGTCGCGAAAACCAGCCTGAGCACGTTCAAGGGCACGCTGGCCACGATCGACCGACTGTCCGACACCGCCATCGGCTTCTCGATCGCGTTGGAGAACCGGGGCGCGTTGGGGTTCCTGCCCGGCCAGTACGTGAACATCCAGGTACCCGGCACCGATCAGGCCCGGTCGTTCTCGTTCAGCTCCGGGCCGACCGCGGACGAGGCCGGCTTCCTCATCCGGAACACCACGCACGGCGTGCTGACCACCTACCTTCGCGATCGCGCGAAGGTCGGCGACACGATCGAGTTCAACGGTCCGCTCGGCAGCTTCTATCGGCGGGAGATCAAGCGACCGGCCCTGTTCCTGGCCGGCGGCACCGGCCTGGCCCCGTTCCTGTCGATGCTGCACAAGATCGAGGCCAGTGGCTCCGACCATCCGGTGCACCTGATCTTCGGGGTGACCAACGAGGTCGACCTGGTCCGCGTGGACGAACTCGAGGGATACGCGCAGCGGATCCCGAACTTCACGTTCACCTGCTGCGTGGCGTCCGAGGACAGCTCCTACCCCAACAAGGGCTACGTCACCCGCTACATCACCCCGGAGCACCTGAACAGCGGGGTTGTCGACATCTACCTGTGCGGCCCGCCGCCGATGGTCGACGCGGTCCGCAAGTTCCTGTCCGACGAGGGCATCACGCCGGCCAGCTTCTACTACGAGAAGTTCGCCGGTAGCGGCGTCGTCAGTGAGATCGGCGAATCGCACGTCAAGGTCGTCGACTCGGACGAGGCCTTCGATGCCCGGATGGCACTGGAACTCGGGGCCGCGCAACTGGTGATCGGGAAACTGTCGGAGGACCAGCTCGCCGAATTCCGTCGGCTGGCCCAGGCGACTGGTCAGTTCATCAAGGACGGCCACTTCGTCGATCCGGCCGGCTTCCGGGAAGCCAATTCGGAGTTCCACCTGTTCACGGTGGAGGCGACGGGCAACCGCACCCTGCTGGAGGCCTACCGCAAGCTCCTGGTGCAGGAGTACATGGGCCACGTGCTGACCCCGTCGGTCGACCTGGTCGGCGACATCACCAAGGACCACGTTGACATGGTGGAGGCGTTCGCGCAGAACGACCTCGGTGGCCTGCTCCGGATCATCGTGGAGCACAACGATCACGCGAAGGCGACGATGCGGGCCGGCATCGAGAAGTCCGGAAGCAAGGTCTGACGTGGACTTCGCCGGTCGGTTCGCCGACAAAGTGCTGGTGGTGACCGGGTCCGCCCAGGGCCTGGGAGAATCAGTGGCCACGCGCGCCGCCCGGGAGGGGGGCGCCGTGGTCCTGGTCGACCGTTCGGAGTTGGTTCACGACCTGAGTGCCAAGCTCAATGCCGACGGACTGCAGACCACCTCGCTGATCGCGGATCTCGAACAGCATGCCGGTTCCAGCGCCGTCATGCAGCAGGCGAACGAATGGCAGGGCCGCATCGACATCCTGATCAACAATGTCGGCGGGACGATCTGGGCCAAACCCTTCGCCGACTACGAGCCGGATCAGATCGAGGCCGAGATTCGGCGGTCGCTCTTCCCGACCCTGTGGTGCTGCCATGCGGTGCTGCCGTACATGCTGGCGAAGAAAAAGGGCACCATCGTCAACGTGTCCTCGGTCGCCACGCGGGGCGTCAACCGGGTGCCCTATGCGGCGGCCAAGGGTGGGGTGAACGCCCTGACCGCCTCGCTGGCCATGGAGTACACCGGCTCCGGAATCAGGATCGCGGCGACCGCGCCCGGCGGGATCGAGGCACCGCCGCGGCGGGTCGCGCGTGGCCCGTCGGCCCGGTCGAAGATGGAGAAGCAGTGGTACCAGGCGGTCGTCGACCAGACCAACGAATCCTCGTTGATGCACCGCTACGGGACGCTGGCCGAGCAGACCGCCCCGATCCTGTTCCTGGCCTCCGACGAGGCCTCGTACATCACGGGTACCCGGTTGCCCGTCGCCGGGGGAGACCTGGGATGAGCGACGTCCGAAGCGGAGGACGAGCGTGACGGCCGATTATCTCATGGCACCGTCGGTGACCCTGGCGGCGGCGCAGCGGGCGATCGCTGCCGCCTTGGAAAAGGCCGAGGAATTGGCCGTCGATGTCTGTCTCGCCGTCACGGACGGGGCAGGTCACCTCCTGGCCATGGCGAGAATGGATCGCGCACCGCTTCTGTGCGTGCAGATCGCCCAGGACAAGGCCTATTCGGTCGCGGCCTTCGGTGGGCTCCCGACGAGCGAATGGTGGCGGATGCTGGAATCGGAGCCTGCCCTTCTGCACGGCATTGTGAAGACGGACCGGCTGACGGTTTTCGGAGGTGGTGTTCCACTGGTAGCCGATGGTCGGACAGTGGGGGCGATCGGGGTTTCCGGGGGTTCAAGCGAGCAGGACGTGAGAATCGCGGAGGCGGGCGCCAACGGCGTCGGCCATGAACAGTCCAACGTATAACCGCCCAAGCTCGCGAGGGCGCCGGTCGGCCGCCCTATTACCAACAGATGGAGGGTTCGATGTCCGGGTCATATCTGGCCTTTGCCCAGGGCCAACTGATCGACAAGTTCGGAACGGGCGCCGGGTATAATGAATTCCTGCGGCGCCGCGGAATGTCGCTGGGCCTTTTCAGCTTGCCGGTGGGCGCGGTCGACCGACAGCATCCACACATGGCCGACGAAGTCTACATTGTGCTGGAGGGGAAAGGCACCCTTCAGGTCGTCGACGACAAGGTACCGGTTGAGGCCGGCAGCATCGTTTCGGTCGACCACGGGGAGGAACACCATTTCATCGACGTG
>JBIOVW010000427.1:0-2285 GCA_044867945.1 Nakamurella sp.
CCAGGGCGGGGCGATCCGGCCGAGCCGGCGGATGGCCGCGGCGATGGCGGCGTCGAGCGCGTCGACCGCGTCAGCGAGCGCACCGCCGGCGGGATTCACCGGTCCGCACAGCGGGTCCAGGTGGGCAATCATCCGGGTCGCCGCGGCCCGGATCGAGCCGGCCCGGGCGGTGGCACGCCGCAGGCAGCCGCGCACCGTCCCGGCCGGCACGCCCAGCTCAGCGGCGATCCTGCGGTGCCCGCGGCCGGCCGCCTTGGCCAGCAGCGCCGAACCGATCACCTCGGCCGCGTCGGCGCGTCGCGGCACGCTGGCCGCTGGCAGCACGACATGGGTCACCCGGCAGCCCGCGCACCGCACCCGGCGCGGTCGAACCAGCAGGCGAGCGCCATCGGCTTGGCGGATGGCTCGCGGTCGGGCATATCCCCACGGCCGCAGACGCCCCGAGCAGCCAGGACACGACCGCGACCGGGACAACCCAGCGAGGCCGCCGCTCGTCGCGTCGTGCACCGCGATGATCAGGACCGGCTCCTCGCATGTCGAGCATCCTGGCCGGGCATCGAGCAGGCCGGGCAGGGGCGACTGGTGTTGCACCCTGACCCTCCCGTTGATCGATTGCAAGCCCGACGACAGCACGACCACCACCGGGGCCGACGCGGGCAAGTGCTCAGCTCACCGCCGCTGTCGCTGACCAAGCCCGACACCATGACGACCAGCCGTCATCACGCTCGGCGTCGCTACACCCCTGCCAGCTCGTCACCCTGCTTGTCGCTCAACAACCCGCACGGCCACTCCGCGGTAGGCACCCAGCCGGTGCACCGCCTCACCGAACGGCTCGCGATCCAGCCAGGGCTGCAGGTCGGCGGTGACCGCGGCCAGGAGCAATGCTTGAAACCTGTGGATGAGCAAGATCAAGGAGGGGTCGTACCCTCCCGCTCATCCTGAAGGCCCTCAAGCAGAGGCCGGCGCGGCAACGCCGGTCGGGAAGGTACGACCCGTGCTCACGGTAGTCCCTGACGAGTTCGACGGTCGCGGCCGTGGCGAGCCGAGTGTGACGGCTTCGATCAGCGGGTCCGAGTCGCTGATCGACGAGATTGTCCGCGAGGGGGCGCGGCGGATGCTGGCCGAGGCGTTGCAGGCCGAGGTCGACGCCTACATCGCCCGGTTCGCCGAGGAGCGTGACGAGCGCGGGCGGCGTCTGGTGGTGCGCAATGGCAGCCACCAGCCGCGCGAGGTGCTCACCGCGGCCGGCGCGGTGGAGGTGGTCGCGCCGCGGGTTAACGACCGCCGCACCGATCCGGAGACGGGTGAGCGGTGCCGGTTCTCCTCGGCGATCCTCCCGGCGTGGGCGCGCAAGACCCCGAAGGTCACCGAGGTGCTGCCGCTGCTGTACCTGCACGGGCTGTCCACCAGCGATTTCGTCCCCGCGCTGGGGCAGTTCCTGGGCAGCTCGGCGGGGCTGTCCGCGCCGGTGATCACCCGGTTGACCGAGACCTGGAAGGCCGAGCAGCGCGCCTTCGCCGACCGGGACCTGTCCGCGGTGGACTACGTCTACCTCTGGGCCGACGGGATCCATGTCAACGTGCGCCTGGAGGAGCACAAGCTGTGCCTGCTGGTGCTGGTCGGGGTGCGCGCCGACGGGCGCAAGGAGCTCGTCGCGCTGACCGACGGCTACCGGGAGTCGACCGAGTCCTGGGCGGATCTGCTGCGCGACTGCGCCCGCCGCGGCATGCGCGCCCCGGTGCTCGCCGTCGGGGACGGCGCGCTGGGGTTCTGGGGTGCGCTGCGCGAGGTGTTCCCGGCCACCCGCGAGCAGCGCTGCTGGTTCCACAAGATCGCGAACACGCTGGGGGCGTTGCCGAAGTCCGCGCACCCAGGCGCGAAGAAGGCGCTGGCCGAGATCTGGAACGCGGAGGACAAGGCCCACGCCCACGCTGCGGTGACCGCGTTCGCGGCCGCGTACGGCGCGAAATTCCCCAAGGCGGTCGCGAAGATCACCGATGATCTCGAGGAGTTGTTGGCGTTTTACGACTTTCCGGCCGAGCACTGGCTCCACCTGCGCACCACCAACCCCATCGAGTCGACCTTCGCCACCGTCCGGCACCGCAGCAAGGTCACCAAGGGGCCCGGCTCCCGCGCGGCCGGACTGGCCATGGCGTTCAAGCTCATCGAGGCCGCTCAGGCCCGCTGGCGCGCGGTCAACGCACCCCATCTCGTCGCGCTGGTGCGGGGCGGTGCCCGGTTCGAACGCGGCCACCTGGTCGAGCGACCCCAAGGAGCCGCCGCGT
>JBIOVW010000428.1:0-2838 GCA_044867945.1 Nakamurella sp.
CTCGAGCCGGTCCGCGGCCGGCTCGCGGTCCCGGGCGACGTCGACCCGACGGCGTACCAGCGGCAGGGGTACGTCGCCGCGCTCGAGCACGGCCGGGCGACGTACGGCGCGCTCACCGACGCCCTGACCTGACCGGTCGGGGTACTGCCCCGCTGCGGCCTCGTCGGACCGCCACATCGCCTCTGATCACGCACGATCGGCACCGAGCGGGGTCAGTCGCGACCTTGCTCGGGGTCGCCCTCAGAGAGACTCCAAGCGTTCCGCGCCGACGCCGATCCGACCTGGTCAACCATCCTCAAGGTCATCATCACCACTCGGCCTGCCCTTCGAACTGCACACGGTGGCGTCATCACCTGCGCCACCGACCGCAGCCGCCAATGGCTCGAACTCGGGCCGTCCGACGCCACCCGGCCTGAGCGCGACGCGACCACCCGCAGGCGAGCGCGACCAGCGCACCGACACGGTCTCCGTCGCCGACTACTGCTCGCGATGACACGCTCGCGGCGCTGCTGGTGAAGCCACCGAAGACGATCCGCACTCTGCGCTGTCGGGACTGCCAGCGCAGGGCTACGCCCTCGTCACCAACATGTGGCCC
Organism: Nakamurella sp.; assembly: GCA_044867945.1. Lineage (GTDB taxonomy): Bacteria > Actinomycetota > Actinomycetes > Mycobacteriales > Nakamurellaceae > Nakamurella. The sequence goes on from JBIOVW010000428.1 coordinate 596, forward strand.
CGGACGGCGCGCAAGAGTGGCAAGACCCCCGTCAGCCGGGGACTTCGTCAACACGCCTCAAAGCCATGCCCCCGATCGTCGGCGCCAACCTCCCTAGGGCGGAGGAACCGACTCCCTCGCGCGAGGGAGGTCGCAGTACGTGCATCACGCGGCGCCCAAAGCGTCCCGGGTGGACCATGGCCTTGTGGGCGATTCTGGTGGACGGGTGAGCGGCTGGGCAGCCAACCACGGCCGGGCACGATACGAAACGAGCTAGCGATGCGGGCGATCCTCGCGCAGCAGGCGTTCGACGGCGAGCGGCTCCTGACAGACCGTACGGTCGTGCTGATCGACGGGGCCCGCATTGTTGCGGTGCAGTCGGAAGACGTCGCGCTGCCACGCGGATGTGCCGTCGATGCCAATCCGACCGCCACGGTGCTTCCAGGGTTGATCGATGGCCACGTGCACCTGTGTTGTGACAGCGACGTCAACGCTCTGGAGAGGCTCGCCGATATCAGTGACGACGCGATGACCCAGGTCATCGCCGCAGGGTTGGATGCTCAGGCCGCTGTCGGGGTGACGACCGTGCGCGATCTCGGAGACCGCCGATATGCGGTGATCGACTGGCGCGACCGGACCGACCGCGGCGAACCGCGCCCGACCGTGATCGCAAGCGGTCCGCCGATCACGACACCGGACGGTCACTGCTCGAACATGGGCGGCGGGGTGAAGGGCATCGTCGCCTTGAGACGTGCGGTCCGTGAGCGCGCCGAGCGCGGCGTGGACGTGGTGAAGATCATGGCCAGTGGTGGAGTGAACACCCCAGGGACCGACCCAAGCCTGCCACAGTTCACAGTCGACGAGATCGCCGCGGTCGTCGAGGAGGCGCACGCCCTCGGCTTGCCCGTCACCGCACACGCACACGCGCTGACAGCGATTCGAAATGCCTTGGACGCACAGGTGGACGGCATCGAGCACTGCACCTTCGTCACCGACAGCGGCGTCCAGGTGGACCCAGACGTCATCGCCACCCTGGTCGCTGCGGGCGTGCCGGTGTGCCCCACCCTGGGCTTCGCACCGACAGCCAGCCCGCCACCGGCCGTGCTGGAGTTCTTCCGGAAGGCCGGCATCAGCCACGAGCAACGCATCCAGGTGGTCACCGCCATGCATGCCGCCGGGGTCCGGATCGTCGCGGGCGCGGACTCCGGCATCAACCCGGGCAAGCACCACGGTGTTCTCCCGGAAAGCCTGATCCAGCTGTCCGAAGGCGGGATCCCCGCCACGGACGTCCTGGCCTCGGCGACCCAGGTCGCCGCCGACGTATGCCGTCTCGCCGATCGGAAGGGCCGGCTCGCAGCGGGGCTCGACGCGGATCTACTCGTGGTTGAGGGCAACCCGTTCGCCGACATCACAGCGCTCCGCAACGTTTCCGCTGTGTACCTTCGTGGACACCGGCTCGGCAGCGCCGGACTCTGACCCGGATCCGCGAGCAGTGGCGGTGTGATCGGCGTGTGAGACGAACAGGGTGCCTTGCCTGCTTGGAGAATCGCGGTTGTCGATGCCGTGGATCAGCCAAGTGGAAAGGTCACCCTGACGGTGAGGAGCGTAGTGCGTCGTGGCAAGCCCACCCGGAAGCATGGCCGTAGGCGGGTGCGGATCGGTGCGCCGGACGGCCGGGTCACGGTGGACCTGGACTCCACCGACATCGAGGTCTACGGCACCCGCAAGGAGAGGGTGGCCTACGGGCGGGCCCTCCCAGAACTCCAGCCACGAACAACCACGCCGGGCAACGGTCCGGGCGGGTGCACCTGGCCACCTGGGCCGAGGCCGGTCTCACCGTGGCCGCGGACTTGATGGCCGGCAATGACGACGTCCGGCCCCGCGCCGCCGACCTGCTGCGCCGGGCCCTGGCCGGCATCCCCGAGCAGGCCCGCACCGCGGCCGCTGCCGCTGGTCGGCTACGGGGCCGCGCCGACGCCGGCTACTTCACCGCCGACCTCGCCCACGCCGCCGTCGAGCAGAGCTGTGACTTCGCGATCGCGGCCAAGCGGAACCCCGCGATGTGGCGCGCCTACACCAGCATCGCCGAGGACCAGTGGGTCGACGCCCTCGACATGCCCGGGGCACAGGTCGCCGGGGTCGACTACGCCCCCGCAGGCTGGCCCGACGACAGCTACACCATCGTCCGGCGGGTCCGGGTCGACGCCGAGCAGATCTCCGCCGACCCCCGGTCACGGCGCCGCCGCACCATCCACCCCGACCAG
>JBIOVW010000429.1:0-5217 GCA_044867945.1 Nakamurella sp.
GCCGCGGGAGTCGCGTTGGGGGCGGCCACCGACACCAGCATCGACCAGGCCGCCCAGGATTCACCGGACAACACCGCAACGGCGCAGACCGTCGGCCTGGTCGGCGCGATCATCCTGCTGGTCGTCCTGTTCATCTCGTACTACTGCGGCGGATATGTCGCCGGGCGGATGGCCCGGTTCAACGGCCTCCGGCAAGGGCTGGCGGTGTGCCTGTGGGGCCTGGTCATGGCGTTGCTCCTCGCCGCGATCGCGGCGATCGCCGGCACGCAGTACGGCGTGTTCGCCGGGCTGACGCTGCCGTCGCTGCCGATCGCCGCCGGTGAGGGCCTCGTCGTGGGAGCCATCGCGATCGGGGCGGCTGTTCTCTCGGCCCTCATCGGGGCGCTGCTCGGTGGATTGGCCGGAATGCGATTCCACCGCAAGGTCGACAAGGCCGGGCTCGACCCGGCGACCGGGTGACTCCGAACCTGCCAGGGAGCAGATGGCCATGCCCGCTGACGCTTTCGAAGGACTCGAGCATGACGGCGACACCAATGCTGACCTCGCTGACCACGATCGGACCGTCCGCGCACCGTGGGCGCGACCGCTGATGGGTGCCGCCCGTCATGCTCCCCCGGACCCGGACAGTCCGGAAGGGCTGGGTGACCGCGCCTCCCCCACCACCGTCACGGTGGACCCCGGTGGGCCACGCGGCACGCTGGACCGGCGCACGGTCTTGTTGGCCGCGATCACCCTGATCGATCAGCACGACCTGCGGCACCTGACGATGCGGAATCTCGGCGCCCAACTCGGTGTCGAGGCGATGACGCTGTACCACTATGTCCACAGTCGCGAGGACCTGCTCGACGGCATCGTCGAACTGGTCATCGACGATCTCTACGGTGACCCCGACGTGCACCTGTCGACCGATGTGTGGCAGGACTATCTGCAGCGTCTGGCCCACGGCGTCCGGCGCATCGCCCTGGCCCACCCGCAGGTGTTCCCCCTGGTCGCGACCCGGCCACCGGCCGCCCCGTGGGTCCGGCCACCGTTGCGGAGCCTGCGATGGATGGAGTCCTTCCTGACGACCCTGCACGAGTGCGGGTTCTCCGACGCCGGTTGCGTCGGGGCCTACCGCGCCTTCTCCAGTTTCCTGTTGGGCCACCTGCTGCTGGAGGTGTCCGGACAGGGCGCGGACATCAGTCCGATCGAACAGGCGGACCCGAAAGACAAGCCCGCCACCGACCTGAGTCATTACCCACGGTTACAGAGCCTGGAAGCCGAGCTCTCCCAGGACCACTCGGCCGATGAGTTCGAGGAGGCATTGGAGACCCTGCTCGACCGCATCGATCTGCTCGAGCATCGCCCCACCCGCAGGCATCGGATCGGCAACAACCGCGACCCCTGACTCGCCCATGAGGCCCCTCAGTTCACCTGCCATCAGCACAGAAAGGCACGACATGACCGATGCTCTTCCGACATCACCACCGCCGTCCGCGGAGACCCCCGCGACGCCACCCCACTCGGCCCGGTCCCGGCAACAGGTCACCGAAACGGTGCAGCGGATCATGGGCGAGGACATCGCCCCTCCCGAGAATCCACCCGTCGACCTGACGCAGCGCAGCCACCCGTCGAACGGGAACGACCCGACCACCACCGACGTGGCCAAGGACCAGGCAGTGCAGGTCGCCGACACCGCGAAACAAGCCGGCAGCCAGGTCGCCGACACGGTGAAGGATCAGGCTGCGCAGGTCACCGCCGAGGCCGGTCACCAAGCCCAACGACTGCTGTCCCAAGCGCAGTCCGAACTGGGTGACCAGGCCGCAGTCACCCAGCAGCGGGTCGCCGAGGGCCTGCATGCGTTGGCGGACGAGCTCGCCGCCATGACCAAGCACTCCGAACACGCCGGGCCGGCAACCGATCTGGCCCGGCAGGCCGCCGACAAGGCACACCAGGCCGCCGGATGGCTGGCCGACCGCGACCCGGGAACGCTGCTCGACGAGGTCCGCGCCTTCGCCCGCCGCAAACCGGGCGCCTACCTGGCCATCGCGCTCGGGGCGGGAGTCCTGGCCGGCCGGCTGACCCGCGGCCTGACCGGTACCACCGACGCGCTGCCCGATCCCCGAGGTGATGTGGCGCCATGAGCACCCCGGCCGCTACCGGGCAGTCCTCGAGTGACCGGTCACTGGGCGAGCTGATCTCCGAGGTCACCACCGACCTGTCCACTTTGATGCGGCAGGAACTGGAACTGGCCAAGGCCGAACTCCAGCAATCCGCATCCCGGGCGGGCAAGGGAGCGGGCATGCTCGGCGGCGCCGCCATCGCCGGCCATTTCGTGCTGTTGTTCCTCTCGATCGCCCTCTGGTGGGCGATCGGTGCCGCCACCGGACTGGGCTGGTCGGCCCTGATCGTAGCGGCGATCTGGGGCGTGATCGGCGGCATCCTGGCCGTTGTCGGACGAAGCGCCCTGAAATCGGTGCGCGGCATCCCCACGACCAGCGAAACCGTCAAGAAGATTCCGGACGCCCTCAAAGGCAATGACTAGTCGGCCGAGCTTGCGAGGCCGCCATCGAGCCGCACGTCCGCGAAACCCTGCTGGCCCATTCATCTTCGAGGAAGGAAAGTTCATGAGCGATGACCCCGACCGGATCCGCCGAGAAATCGAACAAACCCGCGGCGAATTGAGCGACAACGTCAACGCGCTGGGCGACAAGGTCAACCCAGGCAGCATCGCCCGCCGGCAGGTCGGCAAGGTCCGCGGTGCCGCGGCATCCGTGAAGGAGGCCGTGCTGGGCAGCGACCTCGACCCCGACGACACCGGAGTTGCCGGCACCGTCGGTGACGCGGTGACCCAAGCCCCCGGGGCGGTGGCTCGCAGAGCCCAGGGCTCACCGATCGCCGCCGGGCTCATCGCGTTCGGCGCCGGCCTGCTGCTGTCCTCCCTGCTCCCCGCCAGCCGCGTCGAGCAGCAGGCCGCCGAGAAGGTCAAGGACACCACACAACCCATGATCGACGACCTGACCGACACTGCGAAAGGAGTCGCCGAGAACCTGAAGGAGCCTGCTCAGCAGGCGATGGATCGGGTCAAGTCCACCGCGGCCGACGCCGCGACAACCGTCAAGACGCAGGCCACCTCGGCCGCCGACGACGTCAAGAGCCAGGCCCAGGACGCCAAGGACACCGTGCAACAGACCGCCCGCTGACCCACATCCCACCCAGAAGCAGCGAAGGAGCAGACATGACCAACGCAATGACCCCGGACACCTACGTCGGCCGGAACGCCGTCGACCCGCAGGGCGACAAGATCGGCACCGTCGGCCAGGTGTACGTCAGCGACCAGACCGGACAACCCGACTGGATCACCGTGAACACCGGACTGTTCGGGACGAAGGAGAACTTCGCCCCACTTGCCGGATCCACCTTCAACGGCGCCGATCTGGTGCTGCCGTTCGGCAAGTCCGTCGTCAAGGACTCCCCCGACGTCGCCGACAGCGCTCACCTCGACCTCGACGAGCAAGAGGCCCTGTACGCCTACTACCGGCAGTACCTGGGCGCCGCAAACACCGGCGCCGGCGGCTATGAGCAGGACAGCTCAGCCCGCGAGGACACCGGGTACCGGCAGGGCACCGGCGACGCGACCGGCTACGACACATCCGGCCCGAACACCGACGACGCCATGACCCGATCCGAGGAACAACTGCAGGTGGGCACCGAGCAGGTCGAAGCCGGCCGCGCCCGATTGCGCAAGTACGTCGTCACCGAACAGCAAACCGTGCAGGTCCCGGTCACCCGTGAAGAGGTTCGGGTGGAACGCGAACCCATCACCGACGCCAACCGCGACGCCGCGCTGGCCGGCGATCAGATCACCGAACAGGAGCATGAGGTGGTGCTGCGCGCCGAGCAGCCCGTCGTCACCACCGAGGCAGTTCCGGTCGAACGGGTGCGACTCGGCACCGAAACGGTCACCGAACAGCAATCCGTCACCGGCGAGGTCCGCAAGGAACAGATCGAGGTCGACGACCCGACCACCCGGTGAACCCCGCCCGCGGACCCCTGTCCATGACGACTTGCGTCGGGGGTCCGCGGACAACGGCGCGGCGAGCCATCAAATGGCGTCGCGATGCGCCTATGCTCGTGGACGCAGCGGTCGAGTAGGTTCAGCTCCGGTGGGCTCACCACACCGGAAGGGGCGCCAGGATGGCCACGGTTGACCGGGAGAGTGCCGGCCGCCCGGTGCGAACGGCCAAAACCACGGGGCCGGCCGACCCGGACACCCCGCACGGACTCGGCCCGGCCGCGGCGCCCAACCCCGTGGTGGATGCCCGCAGCGGCGGCGGCCTCGACCGGCGCAAGGTGCTGCAGGCAGCCGTCACACTTGTCGATCAGATGGGCCTGCGCCACCTCACCATGCGACACCTCGGCACGCACCTCGGCGTCGAGGCAATGAGCCTCTACCACTACGTCCACAGCAGGGAAGACCTCCTCGACGGAATCGTCGAGCTCGTGATCGACGACCTCTACGGCGATCCGGACGTTCGCCTCACCGCCGATGACTGGCAGGAGTACCTGCAACGCCTCGCCCACGGCGTCCGCCGGATCGCCCTCGCCCATCCCCAGCTCTTTCCGCTGATCGCAACCCGGCCACCGGCCGCGCCCTGGGTGCGACCGCCACTGCGCAGCCTGCGATGGATGGAGTCATTCCTGGAAACCCTGCACCAGTGCGGGTTCGCCGACCGTGCCGCGGTCGCGGCCTACCGGTCGTTCTCCAGCTTCCTGCTCGGTCACCTCCTGCTGGAGGTGTCTGCGCAGGGCGCCGATGTCGGACCCGTCGAGCAGGCGGATCCGGATGACCCACCGAAGACCGACCTCACCGAGTACCCGCGCCTGAAGAAACTGGAAGCCGAACTGTCTCAGGATCATTCCGCCGAAGAGTTCGAGGAATCCCTGGAAACCCTGCTGGATCGCCTCGAACTACTCCGCTGACTGTCTTCGCGAGAAGCTCGCGCCTCCGGGGGTAGGATTCGTGCACCCTTCAGCCGGACCTGCGAGGTATGGCATGACCGTTCAAGGCGACCGGGTCGACGAGTTCCACCGCCTGCACGAGTCGGGTTGCTTCGTGATGCCGAACCCGTGGGACGTCGGCACCGCCCGCATACTGGCGCAGTTCGGCTTTCCCGCGCTGGCCACCACCAGCGCCGGGTTCGCCTGGACTGCGGGGTGCGCCGACAACAGTGTCAC
>JBIOVW010000430.1:0-3894 GCA_044867945.1 Nakamurella sp.
GGGGGTGACTCGGCACGGCCGGTCGCGAGGTCGACGAGTCTCGTGCCGATACGGGTACCGCGAGGGTCGGGTCGGTCCTGCAAGCGCTCCCGGAGGCGTCGGCGGAAGGCCGGGCGGTCTTCCTCGGGCAGCCGGGCGAGCGCTTCATCGAGCACGGCCAGCGCCTTCGGGGGCCAGGCCGTGCACAGCAGATCCACGACGACTCGCTCCACCTTGAGGACCGGCAGACCGCACAACTCCTCACGATCCTCGGCGAGCGCGCAGCCGTTGTGGAAGACGATGCCGTCCCGGTCGCGCTTCCGGTGTTCGTACGGCAGCACGACGTGGACCGGCGTCGGCGGGAGTGCGGACAGGCCGTGCAAGTACGCCGCCGACGGACCGGTCAGCAACGCATCGGTCCCGACCGAGAGCCATGCGGCGGTCAGATACGTCAACGGCTCGGCCACACGCGCGGCGTCGACCAGAACACCGGTGAACGGCGCCACGACCTCGCCCAAGCGTAGGGCGGAACGGACACGATACCGACCGTGGGCGGCGAGTGCGTCCTTGCGAAGACAGACACCGCGAGGACCGAGATCGATGCGTCGCATGCCTCACACGGTCCGCTTCGGACCTCGCGTTCCGCACTTCTGAGCCGCTATTTGGTCCCCCACCTCGGGTCGTTGTCGATCATCCGTAGGGTGAGGTTCTCGAGTTCGGTGACCAGGGCTCGGATTCGGCGGGCGTTGTCGTACCAGGGCTGGTAGTCGCGGAGTTGGTCGTCGGTGAGCCGTCGGGTGACGGTCTTGCCGTTGACCTTGCGGGTCCAGCTCCAGAACGGGCCGTGCAGCGCGGGCGGGTCGGCGTGGCAGCGGCAGGTGGGCTTGCCGCAGCGGGCTTCCCGGTGCAGGACGGTGCCGGGCAGGACGAAACCCAGGCCGGCCAGTTGGCGGGTGATCCGATCGGCCTCGGCCTGGTCGTCGGGGTCGATCTGCACGACACGCCTCCGACATCCGTGAGTACCACCGCCGTCCGCAGTATAAGTACCGCGGAAGCGCTGGTGTCCAGGATGACACGCGGGAGGGCGCGATGGGCGAGCCGGGCGGCCGGGCCGGTGTCGGGTTCGACCTGGTCAGCCGCCGGCTCGGGGGGCTGCCGCTAGTTGATCACTTCCTGGGGCGGGTCGGGCTGACGGGCCTGCTGGAGCGGTATCTGCCGGGTGAGGATGCCCGGCTGCGGCTGGCTCCGGCGGTCGCGATCCGCCTGCTGGTGATCAACCTGCTGGTCGGGCGGGAGCCGTTGTACGGGCTGGGTGAGTGGGCGGCCCGGTTCGACTCGGCGCTGCTGGGGTTGCCCTCCGACGACACCGAGTTGATCAATGATGATCGGGTCGGGCGGGCGTTGGAGCGGTTGTTTGATGCCGATCGGGCCAGCCTGCTCACCGAGCTCGTGCTCGGGGTGATCGCCAAGTTCGGGATCGACACCAGCGAACTGCACAACGACTCCACCTCGATCAGCGTGTCGGGGGTTTACCGGGGCGCGACCGGTACGGCGCGCGGCGGCAAACCCACCCCGCAGATCACCTTCGGGCACTCCAAGGACCACCGCCCCGACCTCAAGCAGCTGGTGTGGATCCTGACCGTGGCCGCCGATGGCGCGGTCCCGATCGCCTACCGGCTCGCCGACGGCAACACCACCGACGACCCCACGCACGTGCCGACCTGGGATCAGCTGGTCGGGATGCTGGGTCGGGCCGACTTCCTCTACGTCGCCGACTCGAAGCTGTGCTCCCGGGAGGCGATGGGCCACATCGCCGCAGCCGGCGGCCGGTTCGTCACCGTGCTGCCCCGCTCCCGCAGTGAGGACCGCTGGTTCCGGGACTGGGCGCAGACCCATCAGCCGCAGTGGACCGAGGCGGTGCGGCTGCCCGGGCCGCGGACCGACGAACCCGACCAGGTGTACTCGGTCTTCGCCGCCCCGCTGCCCTCCGCGGAGGGCTACCGGATCGTCTGGGTGCATGCCACCGCGAAGGCCGCCCGCGACGCCGCGGCCCGCCAGGCCCGCATCGAGGCCGGCGCCGCCGCGATCGACGCCCTGGCCGTCCGGCTGGCCGGGCCCAAGTGCCGGCTCAAGACCCGCGTCGCCGTCGAGGACGAAGCCGCCGCCGCGCTCGCCCACGCCGGCGCCGACCGCTGGATCCGCTATGAGGTGGGCGAGACCGTCGAGGAGACCTACCGACAGGAACGCCGCGGCCGGCCCGGCAAGGACACCCGCTACCGCCGCCACACCCGCACCCGGCACACGATCAGCTGGGACACCCGCCTGGACGTGTTGGCCTACGACGCGGTCACCGACGGCTGCTTCCCGCTGATCACCAACGACACCACGCTGACCGACGTCGAGGTGCTCACCGCCTACCGCTACCAGCCCAACCTTGAACGCCGTCACCACCTGCTCAAGTCCGTGCAGGACGCCGCCCCGGTGCTGCTGCGCAGCCCGGCCCGCATCGAGGCCCTGTTCTGCTGCCAGTTCCTCGCGCTGCTGCTCGCTGCGCTGATCGAACGCCAGATCCGCACCGCGATGACCGCCGCTGCCACCACCGACATCCCGCTCTACCCCGAGCTACGCAGCTGCACCGCCCCGTCCACAGAACGCATCCTGGAGATCTTCGCCGACCTCACCCGCCACGAGCTCTACCGCGACGGACAGCACATCCAGACCTTCGAACCCAAGATCAACCCCCTGCAACGGCAGGTCCTCGACCTGCTCGGCGTCCCCACCAGCGCCTACACCCCGGCCTCGCCACTTCCATGATCACCGTCACGGATGGGGGCGGATATTGCCCGCCAGAAGTGCGGAACGTGGGATCAGCAGTCCCGTTCGGCCGGATTCGGTCACAATTGAGAAGGCGAACTCGCCGCGGCGAGCGAACTTGACGATGTTGCGCGCGATCTCCGAGACCGCTGTGGCGATCAAGGTCAGGTCCGTGCCGGAGAAGCCCGCGCGGACCGCGATCACACGGGCCTTCTGCCGGGCTACGACGACGTCGGCGTCCCGTTCCACGGGCACGCGCTCGCCCTCCTGCTCGCTGCCGTGCCCACCATGTGCCGGTCGGCGTTCCCGGAGCAGTCCCGCGATGTCCGCGCAGAGGTCACAGGCCAGCAGGTGGCCGGTGACGTCGAGCTCGGCCTGGCGGCGGCGGTCGGCCGACGACAGGGCGAGCAGGGTCGGCCGGCAGCGTTCGGTCGGGGGGTCGGCGCCGTGCTGCGCGAGCAGGTACTCGACCCGAAGCCGGGCGCGCGTGCGGGCCAGGCGGGCGGCGATGGCGCCTGGTGTGGAACCGCGGACGGCGGCAAGGGCTGCGGTGTCGTCTCCCTTGACCTCGTGCGCAAGCAGGAGCTCACGGTCGGCCTGCGTCAGTCGGCCCAGAGCGAGGTTGACCAGGCCAGCATCCGCTCGGCGGACGGCCTCGTCCTCCGGGTCCGGCTCGCCGTCGCCCGGCTCGGCGAACAGGTGCGCGCTCTGTCGGGCTCGCTGGTCCCGTTGGACCGTGGACGCGATGAGGTTGCGTGCGGTGGCGATCGCATAGGGGGTGAGCGTGTCACGCTGCACCCGTGCTCGGGCCGCCATCACCCGGGTCAGGGTCTCCTGCACGATGTCGTCGACCTGGACCGGGTTGCGGCTACGCGCGGCGACCACGCGGCGGATCACCGGCACGAGGTCCGCGATCGGCTCGTGGCCGTTCGGCGGCGGGACCTGCGCCTCGCCCACGCCCACCCGCTCTCCACACCGCGTCGCCGCTCCAGAACGCCGTATGGTAGCCCGATCTGGCGACCGCGCTCGCCCCAAAACGCGATCGGCCGTATCGTTCCGCCTCGTTCGCGTCATCTCCCGTCCGATCTGGAGTCAGGGAGG
>JBIOVW010000431.1:0-2712 GCA_044867945.1 Nakamurella sp.
GGGGGTGAACGGCTGCCCGCAGACCGGGCAGCTGCTGGTGGCGGCGCCGGTCGGGGGTGTCGTCGTGGTGTCGGTCATGGGCGCACCGCCCGGCGGAGCTGCTCGGCGCGGGCCTGGTGGGCGCGTATCCGGTAGGAGGGGCCGTCGATGGCGGCGACGATCCCGCGGTGCAGCAGCCGGTCCAGGACCGCCGCGGCCATCATGGGGTCGGCGAAGCGGTCGGCCCAGGTCGCGATCCCGGCGTGGCTGGTGATGATCACGCTGCCTTTCAGGTAGCGCGCCGAGATCACCTGGAACAGTGCGGCGTTGGCGTCGGCGTCGAGGCGGCGGTAGCCGAACTCGTCGATCACCAACAGCCGGGGTCCGGCGTAGAACCGCAGCATGTGCGTCCAGCGGCCCTCCCGGGCGGCGCGGGTGCAGCGGGCGGCGAGGTCCTCGGCGGTGGTGAAGTAGACCCGGTGCCCGGCCTGGAGCGCGGCGCGGGCCAGCCCGATCGCGAGCATCGTCTTGCCGACCCCGGGTGGGCCGATGAACAAGACGTTGGCGGCCTCGTCGAGGAACCGCAGCGACGCCAGGTCGCGGATCAACGCCTCGTCCACGCCCGGCTGGGCGGTGAAGTCGAAGTCGGCCAGGGTGTAGCCGGCGGGCAGGCAGGCGAAGTGGGTGCGCGAGGCCAGCCGCCGGGCCTCGGTCGCGGCGACCTCGACGGCGAGCAGCCGCTCCACGGTGGCCACCGGCGACAGCGCTCGGGCGCGGGCGTCGTCGAGCACCCCGGGCAGCGCCGCGGCGGCGTCGGGCAGCCGCAGGTAGGCCAGGTGCTCGCGCAGCCGCTGGTAGAGCACCGCCTCCCCGACCGACCGCGGCCCGCCCTCGCCCCTGTCCGGCGCGGTCATCGACGGCGCGGTGGTCACGACGTCTCCTCAACTCGGCCGGCGCCGCTGATCGGGCGGACCGCGGCGGCGTAGTCGGCGAAGTCGACCACCAGCCCGCTGGGATCGTCCTCGACGCGGTCGCCGCGCAGCCGGGCGGCCTCGGCCCGGGCCGCCGGCGACGGCGGCCGGCGGGTCTTGCCCCGGCAGGCCGCCCGGTCGGTGAACCCGGCCAGCACCGCGGCCTCCAGCGCGGCGACGTGCCCGGGGTCGCGGACCACCGCGCCGGCGCCGTCCGGGGCGCGGCGGTGCCGGGCCAGCACCACCCCGACCCCGCCCGATCCCACGCCCGATCCCACGCCAGGTCCCGGGGTGGCCACCTGTCCCGTGCCATCTGATCTGATCCCTTGCCAGTGGATCTGATCCCGTCTGGGTTGTCCTTGCCACTACAGTTGCACCCGTTGATCTTCTTAGTGATCTTGGGGTGTTGGTGAGTCGGACCGCTGAAGCGGTTGTAGATCTTCCAGGTGTTCGGTTCGCCGTGGACTACGTCGGTGCGGACGGCGTGGCGAGACGGGAGCCGCTGGAGGCCTGCACAGGGGTGCGGTTCGAGCGCGCGCCGGCGGTGCGCTCGTTCCGGTTCGCCAAGGGGATGTCGAGCTTCGCCGGTTGGTGGTGGTTCGCCGCGTCGGGTGAGCACGTGGGGTATGAGTCCTGGCTCGAACGCGACCACGTGATGCTGATGGACTTCGACCCGGCGGTGGTGGCGGTGGCCTCCCAGCCGTTCTGGTTGTCCTGGCACGACGGACGGCGACGGCGGCACGCGCCGGACTTTTTCGCCCGCCGCTCGAACGGGTCCGGTGTGGTCGTCGATGTCCGACCGGACGACCGGATCCCGCGGCGGGACGCGGAGGCGTTCGCGGTCACTGCGCAGGCCTGCGAGCAGGCCGGCTGGGAGTTCCGACGGGTGGGAGTGCCCGGGACGGTGTTCGCGGCGAACGTGCGGTGGTTGTCGCGCTACCGGCATCCGCGCTGCGCGGGACGGCCCGGGTCCGGGCTGGATGCCGGGCTGCTGCGGACGTTCGCGATGGACACTCCGCTGCTGGCCGGTGCGGAGGCCGCCGGGGACCGGCTGCAGGTGTTGCCGGTGCTGTTCCACTTGATGTGGCAGGGCCGGCTGGTCGCCTCGGAGTTCACCTCGGCCCCGCTGGGGGCGGCGACGATGGTCAGGACGGCACGGGGGTGAGCAGGCCTCGTGGAGTGCTGGGGATCGGGGATCGGGTGGTCGTCGACGGGGTGGGCCATGTCCTGGTCGGGGTGTCGGGCACGGCGGTCCGGCTGGCATCCGCCGACGGCGCGGTGGTCACCACCACGGTGACCGAGCTGCTGGCCGCCGGGAACGTCGAGATCCCGGGGGCCGGGGTCGCCCGGAGGATGCCGGTGGTAGGGGTGGAAGGACTGCCGCAGGAGGTGCTGGAGGCGGCCTCGTGGTGGGAACGACACATCGTCGAGGTGATCTACGGGCTGCCGCCCGACGCGCCGGCCGGCACTCGGCCTCGGCCGGAGTACGACGTGGAGGCATGCTCGCTGACCGCGCGGGAGAAGGCCAAGGCCGTCGAGCTGACCGCGGCCGGCCATCCGGTGTCCGCGGTCACCGTGAAGCGGCATCGGCAACGGTATGAGGCAGACGGCCTGTCCGGCCTGGTCGATCACCGGGTGATGCGACGGTCTCCGGCGTTCGGGCGGGTCGACCCACGGGTGGTGTCCGCGATGCGCCAGGCCGTTGCGGAGGCCACCGAGGACTCCACCCGGACCGTGTCGTTCGTGATCTGGCGGACCGAGC
>JBIOVW010000432.1:0-2631 GCA_044867945.1 Nakamurella sp.
CGCCCGGCACTCCGGGCAGCGGCCGTGCCACTTGGCCGTCTCGTGACCGCAGCCGCTGCACCGGAACGCGGGACGGGGGTTGCGGGCCGGGGAACCGGATCTCATGCCGCCGCCTTTCCGGGGCACCTCGCGAGCTCGGTCGCCCCGCCGGCGGCGGCACTGTGCTGATGATTCGTTCGGCAAGCCTCACTCATGCCCGGCACGCTAGGGCAGGGGTCTGACAGTGCCGGCGCGTGACGGTCAGCCGGTCAGTGACCGCCCGGCCCGACGTCACCTTCCGCCAACTCATCCTCTTCCCACAGCGGGGTCGGGTGTGGCGGCAGGATGTTGATCGTCTCGCGGTCGGTCGACCGTTCGGCCGGCAGCTGGATCGGGATGTTCAGGTCGAGCGACCCCGCGTTGGCGAACGAGAACGTCATCGGGATCGACACCCCGTAGTGCAGATCTTCGAGGAGCCCGGTGACGACCACTTCGGTGCCGGTCTCGCTGGCGAAGTCGGACAGCGTCTGCGGCGGCAGAGTCGGGTCGCCGGTGATCTCGACCGACCCGGCGGCCCCGGTGGTCACGCTCTCCAGCGTGTCCGCGGTCAGCCCATCGTTGGAGATGTACAGGAGCAGGCGCGCGTCCGACCCGGCCGGGTAGGACTCCCGCTCGGTCGGCGCGAGCATGGCGTTGAGCACCGCGATGTCACCCACCGCGCCGTTCGCCCCGTCGATCGCCGCGACCTGGTCCGCGGTCTGCGAGTACTGGCCGGCCGCGCATCCGCTGACGGCGAGCGTCAACGCGGTGAACAGCGCCAAACCGGCGGGGGCAAGCACTCGGCGCGGCAGCCGGGCGGTGCGGGTCACGGCGGTTCCCCTCTTCTGGCACAGGCCCCGCCCCGGGGGCGGGCTGCGCGGTCGATCGGGCTGGTCGTTGCGGCTCTGCACCGCACAGTGGTGTCTGCGTGAAGGTTAGTCGCCGGGATACCGGCACTGCTCGGCGGGAGGGCACCGCCGGATGCGTGTCGCGACGCCGTCGTGCCGTCGCCAGCGACCCCGTCGCCGGGTCGTTGTCGGGCGACGAATTTCGGGTCACCGGCGGCGCATGCACGGATCTGTGGGATTTGTCAAGTGAGCGGATATGCCCTGACCTGCGACAACGGGTGAGATTGCGGCTCAGGTCGTGGTAGGATGGCTAGAGCGAAAGGGGTCTTGAACGCTCATGGTTTTCAACGTTGGCGAAACCGTTGTCTACCCGCATCACGGTGCGGCCCTCATCCAGGCCACCGAGACCAGGACCGTGAAGGGTGTCGAGAAGCTTTATCTGGTCCTCAAGGTCGCGCAGGGTGATCTGACCGTCAAGGTACCGGCGGACAACGCAGAGATCGTCGGTGTGCGCGATGTCGTCGATCGGACCGGCCTTGATCACGTATTCGAGGTGCTTCGGGCGCCGCACACCGAGGAGCCGACCAACTGGTCCCGTCGGTACAAGGCCAACCTGGAGAAGCTCGCGTCGGGCGATGTGAACAAGGTGGCCGAGGTCGTGCGCGATCTGTGGCGGCGCGACCGCGAGCGCGGGCTGTCGGCCGGCGAGAAGCGCATGCTGGCCAAGGCCCGGCAGATCCTGGTGTCCGAACTGGCGCTTGCCGAAGGCACCAATGAGGTCAAGGCCGAGGGCATTCTCGACGAGGTCCTGGCTTCCTGACCGATCCGCGACGACAGGTGCGGACGATCGCGCCGGGCGATTCGGCGCGCGTGCGATGACGGTCGCGGCGATCGTTCCGGCGGCCGGTTCGGGTGAGCGACTCGGTGCCGGCGTGCCCAAGGCGTTCGTCCGGGTGGGCGGTCGGGAGCTGTTGGTGCACGCCGTCGACCGCCTGCGGGCCGCCGACGTGGCGACCATCGTGGTGGCGGTGTCCACCGATGGGCTCGATCGTGCCCGCGACCTGGTGGGTGACGTCGCGACCGTGGTGATCGGCGGGGCCGACCGCACCGCCTCCGTGGCGGCCGGTCTCCGCGCCGTTCCGCCGGCCGCCGACGTCATCCTGGTGCACGACGCCGCACGGGCCTTCGCGCCCGTCGCGCTGATCGACCGGGTGACCGCGCGGGTGCGGGCGGGCGCCGACGCCGTGGTACCGGTGCTTCCGGTGGTCGACACCATCCGGACGATCGGCGACGGTGGGTCGCTGGTCGGCACGGTCGACCGCACCAGCTTGCGGATCATCCAGACACCGCAGGGTTTTCGTCCCGACGTGCTGCGTCGCGCACACGCGGCCGCGGCCCGTCGCGGCGAGTCGGCGACCGACGACGCCGGACTGGCCGAGTCCATCGGCGTGCCGGTGTCGGCGGTGGACGGGGACCGCGCGGCATTCAAGATCACCACACCCGCGGACCTGGAGACGGCTGAACGCATGACTTCCGGTCCGGGCGGTCTGCGGGTGGGCTCCGGGGTGGACGTGCACCCGATCGAGCCAGGCCGCGACTGCTGGGTGGCGGGAGTGCGGTTCGACGGCGTCGACGGATGCGCCGGGCACTCCGACGGAGACGTCGCGGCACACGCGCTCTGCGACGCCCTGCTGTCCGCCGCGGGCCTGGGAGATCTCGGCGCGATCTTCGGAACGTCCGATCCGCGCTGGGCGGGCGCATCCGG
>JBIOVW010000433.1:0-6137 GCA_044867945.1 Nakamurella sp.
TCGGCGGGCAGCCCGACCCGGGCGTAGGCGGTGCGCAGGTCGTCGTTCAGCCGGGTGTTCGCGTAGTCCAGGAAGAGCAGATCCTCACCCTTCACCGAGAAGACCAGCGCCTTGGTGTTGGTGGCCCGGTTGCCCAGCACGCCGGAACGGAACAGCGCGTGCAGCAGGAACAGCGCGTAGCTGGTCTTGGTGGCCACGCCGGAGATGCCGCTGATCGAGATGTGGGCGCCGCGGGTGCCGTCGACGAAGTCGAGGTTGACGTAGACGGGGGAGCCGTCCCGGGCGGCACCGACCGGCAGCTTGTGCTCCATCTGGTCGAAGTACAGCGCCTGGGCGCGGTTCTCGCCGACGGCCCGGAGCACCGGCTCGCCGGGCAGCGGCGGCACGTAGCACTCCGGCTCGACCCGGGTGGTGGTGATCTCGGCGGTCTCCTGGATGCGGGCGGGCAGCACGCCGTCGCTGATCAGGAAGACGTCGGAGCCGAAGCTGGCCCCCTCGTGCCGGGCCTGGACCTCGGTGACCACCCCGGCCAGACGCACCTCGCCGACGCCCGGCACCTTGCGGACGGTGGTGACCACGTCGTCCAGCTGCAGATAGTCGCCCTCGTGCAGAGCGACGTGCCACTGCAGCGGCGTGGCGTCCTCGGTGCCCAGGACCCGGCCGATCGGCTCGGGCCCGCAGGTGCCCGCGGGTGCGGGTTCGGACACGTCCCCTCCTTCGCGTCGTGCCGGCTGGTCACCAAGGAGTATGTCCCGGCGGTCCGACAGTGGCGTTCGGCTGGGGTGGTGAACCGGTCTCCGGGCAGGTCCGCACGCGCCGTCGGGTGGAGGTTTTGCCGGATGCCAAGCTGTTCGGCGCTGCCGTCAGCTGACCCCGGGTCACCGGTTTGAGCCGCGGAACTTTCGGTCGCCCCACGCGACCGGAAGTTCCGCACGCCGCCCCCGGTGGGTCCGAGCACCGGCTCACCGACGCAAAGCCGTCTCGGCGGACCCGTTCCGTAGCATGGAGTTCCGCAACCAGTGGGGTTACCATGTCACTCCGACGCGCACGACAGGACCTGGACCACCTGACGAGCTGGATCCTGCTGGCCGTCACCGCCGCCACCATCGTCACCGGGCTGGTGGTGCACCTGTGGGATCTGCACGGCTTCGTCTGGCACACATACTTCGGTTACGCGCTGATCGCCGCTGTGCTGCTGCATCTGTTCTTCAACTCCCGACAGCTGTTCGCCTACAGCGGTTTCCGGTTGCGCCGCCTGTTCGCCCCGCGGCCCGGACCGCGCACGCCGACGCGAAAACCCTCGAGAGCACCGGTCGGTGCGGCGGCCACCACCAAGTCCGTCCTGTTCTCCCGCCGGGGCCTGGTCGGGCTGACCCTCGGCGGGACCGCCGGCTTCCTGATGGGCGGGGGAGTGGCGCGGGCCCGGCCGACGTTGACCGAGGGCAGCGATCTGGGCGTCACCTACCATCAGTGGTCCTCGGATCCGGGCGCCATCGACGCCGTCGGGGCCCTGCGCAACCTGGGTCGGCAGCCTCCGCTCTACAAGTCCTACGACGTCCGCACGGTCGTCCTGGAGCGGCCGTCGTTGGCCGGTGGGCTCACCGCCGAGGAGGCGATCCTGCGACGGCAGTCGGTTCGGGCGTACTCGGCCGAACCGATGAGCGGCCAGGAACTGTCCCGGGTGCTGCTGATGACAGGCGGCCACACCACCGGTGGCCGGCGCTCGCACCCGTCGTCCGGGGCGTTGTACCCGATCGAGACCTACGTCGTCGTCCACAATGTCGAGGATCTGGCGCCGGGGGTGTACCACTACGGCCCGGAGCGGCACGTCCTGCACGAGCTGCGCAGCGGCGACTTCCGCGAGTACGTGGTGCGCCATGGGCTGAACCAGGGGTTCCTCGGTGAGTGCGCGGCGATCGTCTACCTGACCATGATCTTCCAACGGATGCGCTTCAAGTACGGCGAGCGCAGCTACCGGTACGGGGTGATCGAAGCCGGGCATCTGGGACAGAACCTGTACCTGGCGGCAACCTCGCTGGGGCTCGGGGCTTGCGCGGTCGGCGCGTACGACGACCGCGGCATCACCGACCTGCTGGGCATCGACGGCGTCGAGGAGGTTTCGGTGTACCTGCTCAGCCTGGGCCGGATGGGCTGACCCCCGGCCTGTCAGACCACTGGGGACCATGTCGCTGTGGGCTCCGGCAAGGGATCGGCAGGGGTCAGGCTAGGTCGTCCGCGCCGGCTCCCCGGCGACCACCGCCGCGACACGTCTTGCCTGCCGTGCGATCTCATTGAGCAGGCCGGACAGGGTCAACGTGAAGCCGACGAAGTGCAGCCCCGGGGCCCCCGGGAGTGTGCCGGCACCGGACACCCTTGGCTTGCCCCGCTGGTCGAGCACGTCCAGATGACCGACCAGCGGTTCCAGCCTTGGGCGGTAGCCCGTCGCCGCGATCACAACGTCCGGCCGCGCGGTTCGACCGTCGGCGAACTCCACGAGATCACCATGGATTCCCTCGACCGCGGCGACCACCCGGATGCGTCCGCGTCGGACGGCCGAGACGAATCCGTAGTCGATGACGGGAATGGTGCCGGTACGCAGGAACTGGGTGTACGGGGCCGTCGGCGCGGGCAGTCCGTAGGGCCTCAGGTCGGGCAGGCTGACCCGGCGGAACGTCCCCATGACCGGATTCAACACCGGCTCGGGCAGTCCGCGCAGCGCACACCCGATCGCCTGGCTCGGCACCCCGAGGGTTGATCGTCGGACGATGCCGGGCGGGGACCGCACGCCGGCCGACCCGGACAGCCAGCGGGCGGTGTGCAGCCGCAGCCCGTCGTAGCGTCACGCCCAGGACGATCCGACCATGGAGCCGCTGTCCAGCACCGTGCCGGGGACCCCCCGGGCGATCAGCTCGGCCGCCACGCCGAGCCCGGCGGCTCCGGCGCCGACCACGCACACGCCCACCTGACCACGCTATACCCCAACGTCCTTCGGGTCATCGAGACGTGGTTGACGTCGGGCTAGTTGCCAGCGACCCGGTGGCCGACCCCGGGCTGAACCCCAGAGTTCACCGGAAACCGGGCTCTCGGTCCACTCAGCGGTACAACCAGGTTGTTCAGACATAGGGTTGTTGGGAAGGTAGGTACACCAACGACGCGGATCGGCGCCCGACCACCAAAGCCTCTTGGCGTCGCCGGTATTTCGTCCGTCTGTCCAGATCGGTGGACTCGGACGTCCGGGCCTGGCCCGGGTGGCACGACTTGAGCAAACCACGCAGCGCGGCGACCCACCTCGCCCGCTGCCCCGATGGCGGGAGACGATGCATTGGCCGGGAACGCGACCGAGTCCGGACGATCGGTGACGAGCAAGATCACCTCGATCCTGATGACGTTCACCGAGGGCAGCGAGCACTCGCTGACCGAGATCGCCCGGCTGGCCAACCTGCCCGTCTCCACAGCGCACCGTCTGACCTCCGAACTCGCGTCCCGCCGGCTCCTGGAGCGCACCAGCGACGGCCAGTACCGGGCCGGCTTCCCGCTGCGCACCATCGGATCGACCACGCCCGCCCCGCCGAGCATTGCCGAGCGCGCCCCCTACGTCCTGGAGGACCTGGCCACGGTCACGCACTGCCGGGCCCGGCTCGGCGTGCTGCGCGAACTCGAGGTCGCCTACATCCAGAAGGAGCCCGGCCCGCAGCCGGCCACCTCGTTCTCCGCCGCCGCCACCCTGCCGCTGCACGCCACCGCGCTCGGCCGCGTCCTGCTGGCCTTCTCGCCGCAGCGGACCGTCGAGATGGCCATCCTGCGTGGACTGCGCCGGTACACCCCGCACACCCTGACCGCCCCTGCTCGGCTTCGCCGCGCGCTGGGCGTCACCCGGCTCAGTCGGGTCGCCGTGGCCAAGTGGCAGCTCGAACCCGGGCTGTGCGGGATCGGTGTCCCCGTGTTCGGCTCCGGCGGCGAGGTGGTCGCCGCGATCGAACTGTCCGTGCGTGACCTGGGCACCGATCTGCAGCCCATCCTCGCTCCGTTGTCCATCGCGGCCCGCAGCCTGTCCCGCGAGCTCGTGGGCGCCACGCGCATCCCGGCGCAGCCTTCGGCCGCCCAGCCGCGGCACCTGGTCGCGGTCGGTCACTGACCCCGGCCGCGGCACCGTCGCGGATCGAGCTGACTCAGGCCGGCCGGGTTGCCGGGGCGTTCTTGGCGGTCAGCGCCGGGTCCCGCACCACCAGGTCGCCAAGAACGTCGTCGATCCGCAGCAGCAGCTCCGGCGGGATCCGCACGTCGACCGCCTTGACGTTCTCGGCGACCTGCTCGGGCCGGGAGGCTCCGACCAGGGCCGCGGCGACGTTGTCGTTGCCGAGCGCCCAGGCCAGCGCGAGCTGCGCCATCGTCACGCCCAGCTCGTCGGCGATCGGGCGCAGCCCCTGCACGGCGGTGAGCACCTCGGGACGCATGAACCGTTCGATCATGCGGGCGCCGCCCTTGTCGTCGGTGGCCCTGGAGCCGGCAGGCGGCGGCGCGTCGGGCCGGTACTTGCCGGTCAGCACGCCCTGCGCCACGGGCGACCAGACGATCTGGGACAGACCGAGTTCCCGGCAGGTCGGCACCACCTGGTCCTCGATCACCCGCCACAGCATCGAGTACTGCGGCTGGCTGGAGATCAGCTGGATGCCCAGCTGCTCGGCGAGGGCGTGCCCCTCCCGGATCTGATCGGCCGTCCATTCGCTGACCCCGATGTACAGGGCCTTGCCCTGCCGGACGACCTGGGCGAACGCCTGCATCGTTTCTTCGAGCGGGGTCTGGGTGTCGAACCGGTGAGCCTGGTACAGGTCGACGTAGTCGGTGCCCAGTCGGGTCAGTGAGGCGTCGATCGACTCCGCGATGTGCTTGCGGGACAGGCCGACGTCGTTATGGCCGCGGGGGCCGGTCGGCCAGTACACCTTGGTGAAGATCTCCAGCGACGCCCGCCGCTCGCCCTTCAGTGCGTCGCCCAGCACCGATTCGGCCGCGCCGTTGGCGTACACGTCCGCGGTGTCGAAGCTGGTGATCCCGGCGTCCAGGGCCGCCCGCACGCACGAGGTGGCGACGTCGTTCTCGACCTGCGACCCGTGGGTCAGCCAGTTGCCGTAGGTGATTGCGGAAATCTTCAGGCCGCTGCGGCCCAAGTGACGGAACTCCATTGATCCAACCTAACGGCCGGCCCGTGAGGTCATCCCAGCAGAGCCCGCAGCAGGAAGTCCTCGACGATCTGCAGCACCGACCGGCCCAGGGCGCGGGCGGGCGGTGCGTCGGCTTCGGTCGAGGTGGCGGCGGGGACGCCCGGGTCGGTCCCGGACGTGGGCACGACGTCGTCGGCGGTCGGCGGCGGCTGCGGTGCCGGCTGCGCTGCCGGTTCGTGCGCGCCTTCGATCAGCTGGGCGGTCAGGGTCGAGGTGGCCCGCATAGTGTCGTTGTCGGCGGAGTACGAGCTCTGCAGGATGGCGACGAAGTAACGGTCGGTCCACCCGACCGAGTGCAGGTTCGCCGGTTCCCAGCCCGGGTCGCTCCAGCCCTGCTTGACTCCGCGGTCGCCGGTCAGCGAGAACAGCCCGAAGGCCTGGTCGAACCCGCCGGTTCCGGTCGGCTCGGCTTGAGCCATCCAGGACAGCAGCAAAGGCCCGACCCAGGGGTCCTGCGCAACCCGCAGCAGCAGGGTGACCATGTCGTCGGCGGTGGTGCGATCGGATCCCCAGTTCGACTCGCTCGCTCCCGGGGCGTTCCGGGTCGCGGTCAGGCCGTACCGCTGGGCGACCGTCGGCACGATGTCGCGGCGCCACAGCGCGAACTGCACGTCGTTGTCGGACGTCGCGATCATGCGCGCCAGGTCGGCGGCGAGGTCGGCGTCGGGCGCACCCTGTGACTGTTCCAGGTAGTACGCCGCCGTGAAGAGTTTGGTAATCGACTCGGTGTTGAAGACCTCCTGACCGCCCACGTCGGCGACCAGCAGCCCGGTGGTCCGGTCGATCACGGCGACGCCCTGCCGGACATCCTGCCCAGCCGCCTTCGCCACGCCCTGTTCGACGGCGGCCAGGATCACCGCGTCCGGGGTGGATACCGGCGGAATCGACGCGGCCGTCTCGGTCGCACTCGCAGCATGG
>JBIOVW010000434.1:0-2891 GCA_044867945.1 Nakamurella sp.
AAGCGGCCGGCTCGGACCAATCGGTCCATCTGCTCCCACACCTCGGACAGGCCCTCGTCGGTCAGCCAGCCGGCCGTCCGGATCCAGTGCACCGCCTCCCGCCGGCACGCCGAGCGCATGATGCCGACCGCCCGCCGACCCGCGTCGCCGCCCCATCCCTCGGCGGCCACCGCCGCCAACAGCCCCCTCAGGTCGTCGCCCGAGCGAGCCTCGCCGCGTTCGTCCACTGCCGTCTGTGGCCGATCAGCCGCGGACATTAGCGTCGCCCGGTGGCATACTTGAAGGGGCCGCGCGGGTCTCCCGAACAGCTCCCGAAGTGGTTGCGATCCCAGGGGTCCGGAAACCAACTTGATAGCAGTAGTTGACAGCAATAGGTGCCGATTTCGACACACGCTGCCCGACAGCGACAGACACGTCGCCGCACGTCAGAGACACTGCGACACAGGCTGATTGATGCCCGCCGGGTACGGATCAGAAGGTGGGGGGTTCGAATCCCTCCGGGCGCGCACACCACATCTGCTCATTCACAACACTTCTCACGAATCAAGTTGATCTTGCTTCAAGATCTCATCCCAACAACCATCCCAACAACCCAGGTCAGCGGCTACGGACGAACGTTCGAATCGAAGCTGTCAAACCTGGGTACAGGTCCGCAATGGGAACAATCCGAGGTGCCGGGTCACTGCGCCAACGCCGCCCGGGAGTGTGGGAGATCAGGGTCGCGCTCGGCCCCGACCCGGTGACCGGCCACAGCCGGGTCCGGTCGATCACCGTCCACGGCGACCGTGCCGCGGCGCAGGAGGCCCGGCGGCACTGGGCTGCCACCGCCGAACTGCTCCGCGACGCGGGCCGGCCACGACCCGCGATCACCGTGGCGCAACTGCTGCGCAGTTGGCTGGCCGCCGACCACGACTGGAAGCCCTCGACGGTCAGCGGGTACCTGTCGAATGTGAGCTTCCTGTGCCGCGACCCCATAGGGTCCCGCCGCGCGATCGACCTCACCCCGACCGTCCTGACCGCGATCTGCCGCCACTGGCGCGACACCGGCTGGCACCAGCCCACCGTGTCCAACCGATTCCGGGTCCTGCGCTCCGCGATGGGCTGGGCCTACACCATGCGGATCCTCGATCGCCATCCCCTCGACGGCGTCCATGGACCACCCCAGTGCGACAGCCGCAAGGACGTCCCCATCGACCAGGTCCGCGACCTCCTGGCCTGCACCCAGGAGCAGGCCGACCAGCTGAGCACCAGACTGGTGCGCAGCGGCCGCGATACCGCCCGGCGGCACCGCGCCGAGCAACTACAGCTGCTCAGCCGACTGGTCGCCGACTCCGGCGCCCGCCGCGCCGAACTCGCCGCCCTCCGTTTCGACGACCTGGACGGCCGCGTCCTGACCATCGCCCGAGCCACCTCCAACGAGATCCTCGGCACCACGAAGGGCCGCCGCACCCGGCGGATCACCCTCGGCCCGACCACCGTCGACCTCTGGACCGACCTGACCAACCGGTGGCGGAATCGCTGCCCCGCCGGCGCAGAGTTCGGCCCGTGGGTGTTCTCCCGGGATCCCGCGCACACCACCCGGCTGACAACCTCCACCCTCGGCCACTGGTTCTCCGACGCCTGCGACCGCGCCGGGCACCCCGACATCACCCTGCACCGGCTGCGGCACACCGTGGCCACCGCCCTCGTCGGCCAAGGCCAGGTCCTCCAGGCCCAGTACCGACTCGGCCACCGTGACGCCTCGACCACCCTGCGCATCTACAGCCACGCCCTGCCGGCCGCCGACGCCCAGGCCGCCGCCACCATCGAGAACATGCTGGCGGCCGGAGGGTGAGGGCTCATTTTCGGTGCGACCCGCCGACATCCGCGACCATTCGGAACGCACCGTCGCGCCGGCCCGGATCGCCGGATCCGCCGAGGTCCGCCCGGCGTTCGGCCACGATCATCGCCCGGTCGGTCATACTGACCGGGTGTCCACGCACCGCAGGATCGCCAGCGCGGCCGCCGACGGCTGCTACGAGGCGGCTCGCGCCTCGGCGCTGTCCGGCGTCCCGCTCACCACCGTCTACTGGTGGGCCCGGCACGGGGTCGTGGTCCCCTCGGTCTCCCCGGTGCGGGAAAAGCTCTGGTCCTACTCCGACCTGATCGCCTTGCGCGTCGTTTCCTGGCTACGCCACGCCAAGACCGCCTACGTCGGCGACCTGCCGGCCAGCCCGATGCCGCAGGTTCGCCAAGCCCTGAAGAGGCTCGATGAGTACGACCTGGACCCATGGGACCCCAGCTCGCCAGGCTCCTCACCGTTGCTGGTCGACCGCGGCGGCCGGATCTTCCTGCGCATCAACGGAGAAGTGATCGACCTGCACGGACAGCGTATCATGCTGGATGAACGGGTCCTCGAACTGACTGCGCCATTCACGAGCGCAGGCGGCGACGGGCCGGACCTGCTGCGTCCACGACCGCATCTGCGGATCGTGCCGGGCAAGGTTGCCGGCGAACCGCACATCGAACATTCCCGTTTGACCAGCCAGACCGTGGCCGCGCTGGCCGACCGCGGCTACGACCCGGCCCGGATCGCTGCCATGTACGACGAGCAAGAACAGGCTATCCGTGAGGCGATCGACCTGGAACGTCAGCTGGCCGGATCCGTGGTCGCTGCCTGACCACCCCAGGGTGCCCAGGACGCGCCCGGCGCTGGTCCAGAACTTCCCCATCCCGTTGATCGACGCGGTTCGCGACTACCTGCCCCTGACCGTGCAGCTTGCCCATCCCTAGTCCATCGACCGACGGATGCAGGAACTCGACGACCGATCGCTGACCATCATCGCCCTCCATGAGACCGGGTGGGACGGACTGATCACCAACAACTACAAGATGCTCGACGTGCCCGCCGA
>JBIOVW010000435.1:0-12399 GCA_044867945.1 Nakamurella sp.
ATCCGCGGTCATGGGTCCATTGTTCGGACCCGCACCGGCGGCGCCGGCGCCGGCGGCGCCGGCGGGGGCGGCGAGGTGGCCCGCCGCGGATCTCGGTCAGGCCTCGCCCTGGAACGGGCGCACCTCCACCTTGCCCTCGCACGCCGCCGAACCCTGCCGGGCCCACTCCAGCGCGGCGTCCAGGTCCGGCGCCTCGATCACCCAGAAACCGCCCAGGTACTCCTTGGTCTCGGAGTACGGACCGTCGGTGATGATCGACTCCGCACCGCGCCCGTCGACAACGGTGGCCGACTCGATGCTTTCCAGTCCCCCGGCGAAGACCCAGATTCCGGCCTCCCGCACCCGGGCGTTGAACTCGTCGACCTGCTTGAACATGCGCTGCATGTCCTCGTCGGAGACGTTGGCGACCTCGTCGGCGGAATCGTGGTGGACGGACAGCATGTACTGGGTCATGATCGTGCTCCTTGTGCTGGTGATGGTTGTTGGACTCGATGGTTCTGATTGCGTCATCAAACTGGGATCTCGGTGGTCACCTCCTTGCCGTCGACGATGGCGAACTCGCCGCGGGTGAACTCGGTGGGCTCGAGCACCAGATGCGTCGCGCCTGCGGACGTGGGGGTCCGGGACAGCGTGCGGAACGCGGTCGGCCGGGTGTGCTCGTCGAACAGCCGCTTGCCGGACCCAAGGACCACCGGGAACACCAGCAGCCGGTAGATGTCGACCAGGCCGGCGTTGTGCACGGTCTGCGCGAGCCGCCAGCTGCCGTGCACCTGTAGCTCCCGACCCGGTTGCGCCTTGATCCGGCGGATCCGCTCCACGACGTCGTCCCGGATCACCGTGGTCGGCCCCCAGCCCGCCTGCTCGTCGGTCAGCGTGGTGGACACCACGTACTTGGGAAACGTGTTCAACGCCCGCGCTACCAGTTCCTCCTGATGTGGGTACTGCGACCAGTAGGGACGCATCATGTCGAAGGTGCTGCGGCCGAGCAGGATCGCGTCGGCGTGCGCGAACCATTCCTCGTCGACGATCCGGCCGAAGTCCTCGTCGACGTGCGGAACCACCCAGCCGCCACGGGTGAAGCGACCGGTGGTGTCCTCCTCCGGGCCGCCCGGGCCCTGCACGACCCCGTCGAGACTGACGAAGATGTTGACGCTGAGTTTCATGGATCGACTCCTTCCATCGGGGCGGGGTGGACCGCTCGATCACGCCTGACACCAAGACCACGAACGGGCCGGGCCGCAGACGACACCCTCGGGAAGTTTCTTCGGAGATTTTTCCGGCCCGGCCCGGTCGTACCGTGGCAGGCGATGACGTTGACCCGAGTACGGACGTTTCTGGCTGCATTGCTGCTGGTCGGAGCCTTGAGCGTGGCGGTGGGTTGTTCGGCCGGAGCCGGCGCGGCGGCGGGGATCGACGTCGCGACCGCCGGCCCACCCTCCGGGAGTCCGGCGTCTGAGTCGCCGACGGCACCCCTGCCCGACCTGCAACTGCCCGATGTGCACCTGTCCGGGGTCAACGACCCGTCCTGCCACTCGCCGGCGCGGCCGGTGGTGCTGGTGCACGGCACGTTCTCCAGCGTCGCCGGCAATTTCACTCCGCTCGCCGGCGCGCTGCAGGCCGACGGGCGCTGCGTGTACGGCATGAACTACGGCCTCGCCGGGCTGGCCCCGGTGCGGGACTCGGCGACCACGGTGGCCGGCTTCGTGGATTCGGTGCGGGAGGTGACCGGTGCCGATGAGGTCGACGTCGTCGCGTTCTCCCAGGGCGGGCTGGTCCTGCGCACCGCCCTGCGGCTGGACGGGTTGGCCGGCAAGGTCGGCACCGCGGTGCTGATCGCGCCGACGTTCCACGGCACCACGTCGGATCTGCTCGCCGGTGCGGGGATCGCCTGCCCGGCATGTGCGGACCAGACCGCCGGCTCGGCCCTGTTGACCGAACTCGATGCCGGCGGTGACCTGGACGGTGACGTGCGCTACGCCACCATTTCCAGTCGCGACGACACCGTGGTCACGCCGGTGGACACCCAGTCCCCGGTCGGGCCGGCGGATCGGGTGACCTGGTTGATCATCCAGGACGATTGCCCTGATGCCCGGATCGAGCACCTGGACCTGCCCGGCGATCCCGGGGCGATCGACTGGGTGCGGGTGGCCCTGGCCACCGACGGTCGTCCGGACCCGTCCGCGTACCGGTGCCGATGATCGTTCCGGGGTTTGTGACCGCCTTGCTCCGGCTGGTAATGTGGACGGCCGTGTGTGCCCGACGGTGACACACCCACGATCGGCGAGGTGTCGGTCACCCCAACAACGAAACGAAGGCACTCAGGCGTGGCCAACATCAAGTCCCAGATCAAGCGCAACCGCACCAACGAGATTGCGCGCCTGCGCAACAAGTCGGTCAAGTCGTCGCTGAAGACGGCTGTGCGCAAGGTGCGGACCGCTGCCGAGGCCGGCGACAAGGCGACCGCCGAGGTGGAGCTGAAGGCCGCCTCCCGCAGCCTGGACAAGGCCGCGTCCAAGGGCATCATCCACGCGAACCAGGCCGCCAACCGCAAGTCGGCGCTGGCCCACCTGGTCAGCCAGCTCTGACCCAGTCCTTCCGGCGCCGGTGACCGAACGAGGTCACCGGCCTTGTTGTGTCATCGGCACCGTCGTGCTGCCACCAGATCGATCACCGCCTTCTCCAGCGCGTATTCCGGATCGACGGCCACCCCCTTGACCGCCGCGTTCAACTCGGCCACGATCGCCATCCCGCCGGCCAGACCGTGGGTCGACCAACCCCGAGCCATGCCCCGCGCCCGGTCGACCTTCCACGCCGGCATGCCCAGCTGCGAGGCGATCGCGTAGGAATTGCCCCCCCTGACGCCGGTCACCCGGGACACCGTCCGCACTCCGTCGGCCAACGCGTCCGCGATCAGTACCGGGGCGACCCCCACGCTCAATGCCCAGCGCAGCGACTCCAACGCCGCAGCCAGGTCTCCCGACATCGCCGCGTCCGACACGGTGAATCCGCTGACCTCGGCGCGCCCGCGGTGGTACCGCCGAACCGACCGCTCGTCGACCCTGCCACCGGTGTCGGCGACCAACTGGTCGGCCGCCGACGCCAGCTCCCGAAGATCCGAGCCCACCGCCTCCACCAGCGCCGTCACCGCGGCGGGATCGGTACTGCCGCCGGCCCGCCGGATCTCGGCGCGGACGAAGTCGATCCGCTCGTTCAGCCTGGTGATCTTGTTGCAGGTCAGCACGGTGGCGCCCGCCTTGGTGAGGGCGTCGGCGATCGCCTTGTTGCGGGCGCCGCCGAGGTGCTGGACCACCAGCCACACCGCGTCCACCGGATCCTTCGCATAGGACACCAGGGCAGTGGACAACTCTCGGGACGCCTCGTGGGCGCCGCGGATGACGACGAGCCTGGGCGCGGCGAACAGGCTCGGCGCGACGAGGTCGGAGAACTCCCCAACCGTCAGGCCGGCGCCCGTTCCGTCGCGGCGCTCGACCCCCGGATCGGCCCGACGGGCGGCCGCCGCGGCACGAGCGATCGCCCGGTCGATGAGCAGCGGCTCGTCGCCCGTCACCAGGACGAGCGGAGGCAGGGCCCGCGAGCCGTTTTCCGACATGCCCGACATGGTGCCAGGCACCCAGGACACTGCCCGCCGAGCTTGGCCGCCCACCCGGTCGGTCCGAGGTCCCGCGGCGCGTCCGGACCGGCGAGCTCAGCCCGCTGAGCGGGCCGGAGCCATGCGTTACGATTGCCGGACAACCGAATAACCCACTCATCCAGAGGGGCAGAGGGACACGGCCCGATGAAGCCCCGGCAACCACTGCCGATGATCATTTCTCGTGACCGTTCGGGTCATCGGGGCCGATCGACAGCAGGTGCCACTTCCGTCCCGCTCCGGCGGGGAAGATGAGCAGAAAGGCCTCGTCATGACGTCTGTGCTGTCCACACCCGACACCGCTGTGCCCACGATCGATCTCGGTCCCGCGGTCGCCCTCTCCTGTCGCGAGTGCGGCAACCGGATCGAACTCGGCCCGTACTACGCGTGTACCGAGTGCTTCGGTCCGCTCGAGGTCGCCTACGAGTTCGCCCTGCGCGGCGATGCCCTGCGGCAGCGGATCGAGGCCGGTCCGGAAAGTATCTGGCGCTACGCCTCGCTGCTGCCGGTCCCCGACCGGGTCGCCGAGACCCCCAACATGAACCCCGGCTGCACCAAGCTGATCCGCGCCGACCACCTGGCCAGGGAACTGGGCATGAAGCGGCTGTGGGTCAAGGACGACTCCGGCAACCCCACCCACTCGTTCAAGGACCGGGTCGTCGCCGTCGCGCTGGCCGCGGCCCGCGAGCTCGGTTTCGTCGTGCTGGCCTGCCCGAGCACCGGCAACCTGGCCAACGCTGTCGCGGCCGCGGCCGCCCGGGCCGGCATCCGCTCCGTGGTGATGATCCCGTCCAACCTGGAGCAGCAGAAGATCCTGACCACCGCCGCGTACGGCGGCACATTGGTCGCGGTCGACGGCACCTACGACGACATCAACCGATTGGCTGGCGAGATCGCCGCCGAGCAGGAGGACTGGGCGTTCGTCAACGTCAACGTCCGCCCGTACTACGCCGAAGGATCCAAGACGCTCGGCTTCGAGGTCGCCGAGCAGCTCGGCTGGCGGCTGCCGCAGCAGGTCGTCATCCCGATCGCCTCCGGCGCGCAGCTGGTCAAGGTGGACAAGGGCTTCACCGAGCTGAGCGAGCTGGGCCTGGTCGAGGGCACCCCATACAAGGTGTTCGGCGCGCAGGCGACCGGCTGCTCCCCCGTCTCCGCGGCGTTCAAGAACGGTTGGGACGTGGTCAAGCCGGTCCGGCCCGACACCATCGCGAAGTCCCTGGCGATCGGCAACCCCGCCGACGGCCCCTACGTGCTCGATGTCACCCGGCGCACCGGCGGCGCGATCGAGGACGTCAGCGACGACGAGGTCATCGACGGCATCAAGCTGCTCGCCCGCACCGAGGGCATCTTCGCCGAGACCGCCGGCGGCGTCACCGTCGCCACCCTGCGCAAGCTGCTGACGGCCGGTCGGCTCGACCCCGAGGCGGAGACCGTCGTCTTCAACACCGGCGACGGCCTGAAGACGCTGGACGCGATCGCCGGCGAGGTCGGACCGACCGCGACCATCAAGCCGACCCTCGGCGCATTCGAGGCCGCAGGGCTGGTCTGACCGGGCCGCAGAACACCGAAGGGCGGTCACCCCGAGGGGTGTGACCGCCGTTCGTCAGCCGCTGCGCAGCGCCGACACGGGATGTGCCGCGGTCTCCGAGTCGTGAATGTCGATGCCGAACAGGGTGTGCAGCGCCTGCACGTACCCGGCGCCGTCCCCGCTGCGCGCCAGCTCCTGCGCCCGCAGCGTCGGCGTGTGCAGCAGCGCCTGGGTGACCCGGTGCAGGGCGCGTTCCACGTCCGCGGCCACATCGGCCGGGTACTTCTCCCGGAGCCTGGCCATCTCCTTGGCCACCGTGCCGGTCACGTGCTGCCGCAGCGCAACGACCGCGGGATCCAGCCGCCGGATCGCCATCCGCTCCTCGAACGCGGCCACCCCGGCGATGACGATGTCCTGCGCGGACACCACCGCCTCCAGATGGCCGGGATCCACGCCCTCCTGCACCGAGAGCAGGTCCACCACCCGCACCCCCGGCACCGACCTGGCCGGCGCGGCGACGTGCGGATGCAGCGCCAGGTCGACGATCGGCAGCGGGCTCGTCCGCCCCGCCACCGCGGCCGCGAGCATGGCCTCGTCCAGCATGCCGGCCGACTGCCCGCTGCAGGCCACCACGAGATCGACCGTCGCCATCGCTGCCACCAGCGCCCCGGCGTCCACCGGCCTGGCAACATGCCGGGCCGCGAACGCGTCCGCCCGGCCGCTGGGCGAGTGCACCAACAGCTGCCGGCACCCGCGGGCCCGCAGCTCGGCGGCAACCACCCTGGCGTATGCCCCGGTGCCGATGATCAGGGCCGACTCCGGGACCGACCCGGCCGGCCCGATCGCCGCGATGTCGAGGGCGACCGAGGCCACCGACCGGCCGGCCGCGCCGAGCCCGGTCTCGGTAGCCACCTGCTTGGCGACCCGGGCGGCGCTCTGGAACAACTGATTGATCGCCGGTGACGTGGTGCCGGCCGCCTGGGCCTCGCGCAGTGCGCGGGCGATCTGCCCGGCGATCTCCGCCTCCCCGACCACCATCGAATCCAGCCCGGACGCGACGGTGAACAGATGGGCCACCGCGGGCGCCCCGACGCGGACCTTGAGCATGGTGCTGACCTCGTCGGCGCCCAGCCCGGTCACCCGGGCGATCTGGTCGGCGACGCTGTCGATGGCGTCGTGGAACCGCGTGGCATCCAGGTAGATCTCCAGGCGATTGCAGGTCGACACCACGACCGCGCCGTCGATCGGCACGGCCGGCAGCTTGGCCAGTTCACCGACGGCCCGGCTGAGCAGCGTCGGATGGATGGCGAGCCGGTCCAACTGCGTCAGCTCGAGGTCGTGATGGCTGGCGCCAAGAACCATGAGCATGACGCGGAATGCTACCTGCGTGACCCTGCGTCACGGTACGAAGGCAAGGCTCACCTTGCCCCACTCATGTGTGTTGACCTGCGGTTTTGCGCCTCCGTGTTGACCGGGCGATGCGTCGCACCGGCCCGGACGCCACCGCGGGCCCCGTCTCGGGGCACGGGGTGACACGATGGACGGAACATGACTGTCATCCCTTCCCCGGCCGTCACCGGCCTGCCGCCGACCCATCCGCTGGTCGACGGCCGCACGACCGACGCTCCCCTGCTCGCCGCCTACCGGGGACGGCGCCCGGACACGCGACCCGTTTGGTTCATGCGGCAGGCGGGACGATCGCTGCCCGAGTACCGCGACGTGCGCCGGGGCACCGGCATGCTCGAGGCGTGCCTGATGCCCGAGCTGGCCGCGGAAATCACCCTGCAGCCGGTGCGTCGCCACCGCGTGGATGCGGCCATCCTGTTCAGCGACATCGTGGTCCCGCTCAAGCTGGCCGGCGTCGACGTGCAGATCGTCGCCGGGACCGGCCCGGTGGTCGCTCAGCCGATCCGCACCGCCGCCGATGTCGCGGCGTTGCCCGCGTTGGATCCGGAGGCGCTGGCACCTGTCGCGGCCGAGTCCGCCGCGGTGGTCGCCGAACTCGGGCCCACCCCGCTGATCGGGTTCGCCGGGGCACCCTTCACCCTCGCCTCCTACCTGGTGGAGGGCGGGCCGAGCCGGGACCATCGCCGCACCAAGACGCTGATGCACGCTGCGCCGCAGGCGTGGCATGCGCTGGCCGAATGGGTGGCCGGGGTGACCGGCGCGTTCCTGCGCGCGCAGGTGTTGGCCGGCGCGTCCGCGGTGCAGGTGTTCGACTCGTGGGCGGGCGCGCTGAGCCTTCCCGACTACCGGGCGTTCGTGGCCCGGCATTCGGCGACCGTGTTCGACGCGGTTGCCGATCTCGGCGTGCCGAGGGTGCACTTCGGTGTCGGCACCGGCGAGCTGTTGACGGCGATGCGGGACGTCGGCGCCGACGTGCTCGGCATCGACCACCGGGTGCCGCTCGACGTGGCGCAGCAGCGGCTCGGCGGCGCCACCCCTGTGCAGGGCAACATCGACCCCGCCCTGCTCTTCGCCGGCAGGGACGCGCTGCACGCGCACACCGTGGACGTCATCCGGCGCGGCGCGGGCGCTCCGGGGCACGTGGTCAACCTCGGCCACGGCGTCCCGCCGGACACCGATCCGGCCGTGCTCACCGAGTTGGTCGAGTTCGTGCACGGCCTGCCGATCGGCGACGCCGGGAAATGACGGTGGATGACTGAGCCGGGCGCTGTCGACGTGGTCGTGCTCGGCGCCGGAATCGGTGGCCTGGCCGCCACTCTCGACCTCGCCCGGGCCGGCCTGCACCCGCTCGTCCTGGAGTCGTCCGCCGCGGCCGGCGGCGCCGTGTCGGCGCACACCGTGGGGGGACTCGACCTGGACGCGGGCGCCGAGGCGTTCTCGGTCGCGCGCCCGGCCGCCGCCGAACTGATCGATGAGCTCGGTCTTGCCGACCGGGTCGTTCGGCCGGCGCCGGTGGGCGCCTGGGTGCGCCATCGGGGCGGGGCCGCTCCGCTGCCGTCGATCGCCTTCCTCGGCATCCCCGGCCACCCCTGGTCGGCGGATGTTCGGCGGGTCATCGGGCTGGCCGGCGCCGTTCGGGCCACCGCCGACCGGTTCCTGCCGGCCG
Source organism: Nakamurella sp. (assembly GCA_044867945.1). Taxonomy (GTDB): domain Bacteria; phylum Actinomycetota; class Actinomycetes; order Mycobacteriales; family Nakamurellaceae; genus Nakamurella. The sequence goes on from JBIOVW010000435.1 coordinate 8,251, forward strand.
GAGGTGTCGACCGGTCCCTCGGGTCGCTGGTGCGGGTCCGGATGGGCGGCCGGGTGCTGAGCCGGCTTGTCGAACCCGTCGCCGGCGGCGTCTACGCCGCCGACCCGGACGCCCTGGACATCGGCACGGTCGCCCCCGGTCTGCTGCCCGCGCTGGCCGACACCGGGTCACTGGCCGCCGCCGCCCGCCGACTGCGCGGGTCGGGTGGACGACCCGGTTCGGCGGTCGCCTCGCTGGCCGGTGGGTTGCACACGCTCATTCCGCGGCTGGTCGCCGCGGTGACGGCCGCCGGCGGCACGGTGCGCACCGGGGTTCGGGTCGACCGTCTGGCCCGCGACGACACCTGGCGGGTGGACACCGCCGACGGCCGGGTCACGGCTCGACGGGTGGTGCTGGCGTTGCCGGCACCGGAAGCCGCCCGGCTGGTGGCCGCCGCGCTGCCCGGGATGACGACCGTCGTGCTGGAGCAACCGGTCAGCCGGGTCGCCCTTGTCACGCTCGTCCTGCAGGACTCCCGACTCGACGCAGCGCCGCGCGGCACCGGCATTCTGGTGTCGGCCCGGGCGAAGGGCCCGCGGGCCAAGGCGCTCACCCACGCGACCGCGAAATGGCCGTGGCTGGCCGAACGCGCCGGACCGGGTCGGCACGTCCTGCGGCTGTCCTACGGTCGGGGGCCCGGCGACGACGTGCCCGGCGACGACGAGCTTCCGGGCATCGCGCTCGCCGACGCGTCCGACCTGCTGGGAGTGCCGCTGGCCGGGACGTCGGTGGTGGACTCGGCCGTGCAGCGCTGGGGTGCGGCGTTGCCGGTGCCCCGCCCGGGTCACGCCGCCGCGGTGGCCGCGCTGCGTTCCGCGGTCGCGCCGCACGGCCTGGTGATCGTCGGCGCCGCGATGTCCGGCACCGGACTCGGCGCCGTCATCGGTGATGCCCGGGATCAGGCGCGGTTCCTGCTCGATGTGGTCAGGGCAACGTCGTGAGCGGGCGGACCCCACGCTCCGGTGAGAGAAGATGGACATCGTGACCAACGACAAGGACACCGAAGTCCAGCGGGCGGCTCAGAGCCGGCCTACGGCCCGGCAGATCAACGAGCAGATCACCTACACCGCCTACGCCGTCTACGGCCGCTCCGGCGAGCTGGACGCGCCCGCGGAGAAGGCGACCGCTGAACTGACAGAACTCACCACCGACCTGACCGCGCGGGACGTCACGATCCGCGGCTTCTACGACGTGTCCGGCATGCGTGCCGACGCCGACCTGATGGTGTGGTGGTATGCGCCGACCGCGGAGCTGCTGCAGTCCGCTGCCCGGTCGCTGCGCCGGACAAGTGTGGGCCGCAGCCTGGCCCCCTTCTGGTCGGCGATGGGGTTGCATCGGCCGGCCGAGTTCAACAAGGGCCACATTCCGGCGTTCCTGGCCGGGGCCACGCCGAAGAACTGGGCCACCGTCTACCCGTTCGTCCGCTCCTACGAGTGGTACCTGCTCCCGGACGCCGAGCGCCGCGGCCTGCTCGTCGAGCACGGCATGATGGGCCGCGAATACGACCAGGTGCTGTCCAACACCGTTGCCGCGTTCGCCCTGGGTGACTACGAGTGGCTGCTTGCCCTCGAGGCCGACGAACTGCATGACACCCTCGATTTGATGCGGCATCTGCGGGCGTCCGGGGCCCGACGTCATGTGCGTGAGGAGACGCCGTTCTTCAGCGGTCGCCGGGTCGACGAGGCCGGGGTGGTCGAGGTCCTGCGATGACCCTGTCCGCCGCCTCCACCGCCGACTCGGGTACCGCCGATCCGACCCGCTCCGGATACGGCTCGGTGCTGCTGGCCGGGTTCGGCGGCCCCGAGGGTCCGGACGACGTGATGCCGTTCCTGCGGAACGTCATCCGCGGACGGGGCGTCCCGGACGAGCGTCTGGTCGAGGTGTCGCATCACTACCGGGCGCTCGGTGGCCGGTCCCCGATCAACGAGCAGAACCACCGGCTGCAGGCCGCCCTGCAGGCGGAGCTGGACGTTCCGGTGTTGTGGGGCAACCGCAACTGGGCGCCGTACCTGTCGGACGTCGTCCGGAACGCCCATGCCGGCGGCCTGGTCCGCCTGCTCGGTGTGGCGACCTCGGCCTACTCGTCGTACTCCTCGTGCCGGCAGTACCGGGAGGACTTCGGGATGGCCCTGCAGTCCAACGATCTGGTCGGCCGCGTCCGGATCGACAAGGTGCGGCCCTACTTCGATCTACCGGGGTTCCGGGCGCCGTTCGTCGAGGGCATGGTCGAGGCGATCCGGTCGGCGGTGACCGCCGGCGTCGCGGTGCACGAACTCGAGATCGTCTTCACCACCCACTCGATCCCGACCACCATGGCGGACACGTCCGGGTCGGACGACCTGGAGGACCACCGACTCGGCGGTGCCTACGTCGCCCAGCACCTGGCCGTCGCGGCCGCGGCGATCGACGAGGTCGCCGCGCAGGTCGGCGAACTGCCGGCCTGGCAACTGGCGTACCAGTCGCGGTCCGGCCCGCCATCGGTGCCGTGGCTCGAGCCGGACGTCAACGATGTCATCACCGCCCTGTCCGACGCCGGCACGCGCGGGGTGATCGTGGTGCCCATCGGTTTCGTCTCCGATCACGTCGAGGTCGTCTGGGACCTGGACCGGGAGGCGGCCGAGACGGCGCGGGAGGCGGGGCTGTTCTTCGCTCGGGTCCGAACCCCCGGCACCGATCCGCGTTTCGTCACCGATCTGGCTGCGCTGATCCGTGATCGGCTGTTCGCCCGGACCGACGAATTCCGCGGGTTGGCCGGCGTTCCGCGGCGGCCGGACCTCTGCGCGAGCCGGTGCTGCGTGAACGCCCGGGTGACCCGGCCGACGACGGCCGCCGTGGACTCCGCCTCCGATTGGCATGGCCTGGGCGTCCCGTCGGAGCGGCTGACGGCGTCCGGCATTGCCGGGGTGGGCGCGACCCAACGGTGAGCACCCGAACCCTGCGGGTCGGCACCAGGGCTAGCGCGCTGGCACTGGCCCAGTCCGGCCTGGTCGCCCGGCGGATCGCCGAGATCTCGGACGCCGACGTGGAACTCGTCCGCATTCGGACCGAGGGCGACGTCAACACCGGACCGCTGGCGACGATCGGCGGGACCGGCGTCTTCGTCACCGGCGTGCGCACGGCTCTGCTGGACGGGCGGGTGGATGTGGTCGTGCACTCCTACAAGGACCTGCCGACCGCACCCGCCGAGGGGGTGGCCCTTGCCGCGGTCCCCGAACGGGAGAACCCGTTCGACGCGTTGTGTGCCCGCAACGGCCTGACCCTGGACGAGTTGCCGAGCGGGGCGACGGTGGGCACCGGGTCGCCGCGCCGGGCCGCGCAGCTGCTGACCCGACGGCCCGACCTGCAGGTGGTGCCGATCCGCGGGAACGTGGACAGCCGGCTGCGACAAGTCACCGAGGGGCGGCTGGACGCGGTGGTGCTCGCCGCGGCCGGGCTCAACCGGCTGGGCCGGGCCGACGCGATCAGCCAGATCCTGGACGTCGACCTGATGCTCCCCGCACCCGCCCAGGGGGCGCTCGCGGTGGAGTGCCGCGTCGGCGAGGGCGACTGGTTCGCCGAGGCGGCCCGGGCGCTGGACGATGCGGCCAGCCGAGCGGCGGTCGTCGCCGAACGGGTGCTGCTGCGCGATCTTGAGGCCGGCTGCAGCGCCCCGGTGGGGGCGTTCGCGCAGGTGCAGGACGAGTCGTTGACGCTGCGGGCGGTGGTGGTCGCGGTAGGCGGCGGGGACGAGTTCCGGGTGCTGCGGGGCGGGTCGGCATCGGACGCGGCCGAACTCGGCGCCCTGGCCGCCGCTGAGCTGCTCGCCCAGGGCGCGGCGACCCTGCTGGGGCAGCGGTGACCGACGCGCTGCTGGCCGGATGGCGGGTGCTGGTGCCCCGCCCGGCCGAACGCGCCGCCGACCTGGTCGACGCGCTGACCGGGGCCGGGGCCGTGCCCGAGGTGGTCGAGCTGATCGGTCTCGCGCCGCCGGCCGATCCCGGTGCGCTGGATCTGGCCGTGCGCGCGCTGGCCAGGGGCGACTACGCCTGGGTCGCGTTCACCTCGGTCAACGCGGTCGACGCAGTGCTCGATCGGGCGGGGGGCCTTGCCGTGGGGGTGGTTTCCGCGGTT
>JBIOVW010000436.1:0-4438 GCA_044867945.1 Nakamurella sp.
CTTGAACACCGGCCGCTGGTCCAGGAACGCGACGAAGTCGTCCTCCTCCAGCACCCGTTCGGCCTCGGTCTCCCCGGCGACGATCGCGCAGAAGACGCAGGCCGGATCTCGCATGCACCGAGGTTAGACGCGGGCATTGGCACCGCCCCCTCCTGGTTCTGCGTTTTCACCCCACGGCAGGAGCCAGGACGGAGGGCCGGATGTTAGCCTCCGACGAGGTGTGACGAGGGGAGATCGCTCGTGACCGCGAACTGCACCTCGAGGGAAGAGCCCGCGCCGCGCCGCGGGGCGTGGCTGGCGGCCACGGCGGCGGCGACGCTCATCGCGACCACGTTCTCGATCCCGCCGGTCGCGGCAACGGTGCCTTCCGCCACCGGCAACAACGCGGTCATCACGGTCAAGGTCGGCGGGGACCGGATCGGCACGAACTCCGTGAGCAACCTGAGCGGTGTCGTGCTCGGATTCTTCGACACCGCCACCGGCGGGACGCCGGCGTTCACCTGCACCTCTGACGCCGATGGTGACTGCAGCATCGTGGTGCCCAACACGCAAGTGGGGCCGCCAGTCGGCGCGAACCGGGACCGGAGGTTCTGGGTGCGCCAGATCTCCGCACCGACAGGCTGGTTCACCAACCCGACCCTGCGAACCGGGCAGGCCACGGCGAGTGGCAGCGAGCAGACGCCGTACCGGTTCCAGACCGGCACGCAGCTTCGCGCCGGCCAGACCTACACCTCCACCGAAGACTTCATGGAGGACTCGGGAAGCAGCAACCGGGCGGCCTCGGGCGGGGTGTGGCAGCAGTCACGCACCAACCCCGCGCTACCGCCGGCATGTGGCCTCGACGTGGCCTTGATCCTGGATCTCTCCGGCTCGGTCGGTGCGGATCTGCCGAACCTCAAGTCGGCCGCCAACACCTTTGTCGACTCGCTCGTGGGCACTCCGTCGCGGATGGCAATCTTCTCCTTCTCCGCCGACTCACCGGCAACCGGCGCCACCCAGAACTTCCCGGACCTGGCATCGGTGTCGACTGCCGGCGGTGCGGCCGTGGTGAAGAGCCGGTACGCCGGCTGGACGAGTGGCGGCGGGACCAACTGGGACCGCGGCCTGGCATCGGCGGCAGCGGCTGCCCCGATCTACGACATCGCCGTGGTCATCACCGACGGCAACCCCACCAACTACAGCACCACCCCGGTGCAGGGCTCAGGTAGTTTCAACCGGCTCCGGGAGGTGGAGAACGGAATCTTCTCCGCCAACGCCCTCAAGGCACAGGGCACTCGGGTCATCGCGTTCGGCGTCGGGGCGGGAGTCGCCGACGTCAACACCGGGCTGAACCTGCGCTCGATTTCCGGAACGGTCGCCTTCAACGGCAGCAACGGCCCCGTCGCGGACTACTACCAGACAACGAACTACGGTGCGGCCGGTGCCGCGCTGCGAGCGCTCGCGCTGGGCAACTGCGAGGGGTCACTGTCGGTCGTCAAGCAGATCGTGCCCTTCGGCAACACCGGTGAGGACATCACCGGAGCCACTCCGGCTGGGGCGGGCTGGGTGTTCGACGGGAGCACGACCACCCCAGGGGTCGGCGGTTTGCCTGCGACGAAGACGACAACGGGCGATGGCACCGGTGGTGTCAACTTCCCGTTGACCTTCCCTGGGGGCGTCGCGAGCGCTCCGGTGGGCATCGCCGAGACGCAGCAGCCTGGCTACACGCTGGTCACCCAAGGCGGCCAAAATGCGGTTTGCACGAACCTGAGTACCAACCAGCCGGTCCCGGTCACGAACAGCGGCGCCCTGGGGTTCGTCGTGGCGGTGCCCAGCACGGCCGCGGTGTCCTGCTACGTCTACAACCGGGCGCCACCGGCCGAGGCCAGCCTCGAGGTCAACAAGGACTGGGTGATCAATGGCGTGGAGTTCGACGAAGGCACCCAGCCGACCGGCTTCCTGGCCAACCTGACCCTGTCCGGGCCGGCTGGCGCGGCACCGTCACCTCAGGAGTGGGGTGTTCCGCGCCCCGGCTACGTGGTCGGCAACACTCCGACGATCGACGAGACGGTGGAGCTCGACCGAACGCTGTGCTTCCTGGCCAGCTCGAGCGTGACAGAGGCCAACGGGTCGCCGGTCGAGGAGGACCTGCCCTTCACGCCGACCCTCACCCAGTCGACGAACACCTACACGATCACGAACGTCGTGACCTGTGAGACGTGGCTGAGTCTGGACAAGGAGGTTCGCGGAGGTCTACCAGCGGACCGTGATCCGACCCTGTGGACGCTCACCGCGATCGCCCCGCCGGGCGCTCTGCCGGGGCCTACCGGGGTCGGTGGCACCGCGGAGACCACGCTGATACCCGTCACCCCCGGGGCGGTCTACCAGCTGGCGGAGTCCGGTGGGGACCCACGCTTCATCCAGGTCGACCGGCGCACCGATGCCAGCAACCCCCTCTCGACCGGTTCGATGGACTGTGTCGAGCTCGATCTGAACGGTGAGGTCATCCCCGGCTTCTCCGACGGCATCAACGGCGGTGTCGCCGTCCCCTTGGGCGCATCGGTCCGGTGTACGGCCGTCAACGTCGCGGCCACCCTGGGGCTGCGCAAGGTGGTCGTCAACGACAACGGTGGCACGGCCGTTCCCGAGGATTGGGAGCTCACCGCGACCCCGATCGGCGACGTCCCACCAGGCATCGGTCCGGTCACGGTCACGGGCACGGACGCGCTCCTGGGCGAGTTGTTCACGATCCGTCCGAACACCGAGTACGCGCTGACCGAAACCAATGTCCCGAACTACGTGCTGGAGAGTCTGGGCTGCTTCCTCGTCCCGCGACAGTCTGGCGGCAACATCATCAGCGTCGACCCGCTGGACACCGCGGTCTGCACCTTCACCAACGCCGACGAGCCCGCGCAGCTGACGTTGGTCAAGGTGGTCGACAACGGCGCCACAGGCCGCACCGCTGTGCCGTCGGATTGGACGCTGTCCGCGGCTGGCCCCGCGCCCGTCTCAGGACCGGGCAACAGCCCGGCGGTGACCGACCAGCCGGTGGATCCCGGCTCCTATGAGCTCTCCGAGGCGGGTCCAGCCGGGTATGACGCATCGTCCTGGGTGTGCCAGGGCGGCACACTGAGCGGAAGCACGGTACAGGTTCCGCCCGCCGCCGATGTCACCTGCACGATCACCAACACCGCGCAGTTGGACGTCGGCCCGGCTGAGCAGACCACACCCCAGATCCGCACCAGCGCCTCTGACCATCGGGTGACACCCGGCGAGCCGTTCCGCGACCGGATCCACGTCAGCGGGCTGGCCGCTGGCCACGTCGCCACGGCCGTCGCGCGGCTCTACGGGCCGTTCACCTCCCGCGTCGAGGCCGCCTGCCGGACACCCCACCTGGTCCGGTCGCAGACGCTGCAGGTCGGCAACGGCTCGAACCGCACCAACCAGGTCAGCGTCAACGCACCGGGCGTGTACACCTGGCAGGTCACCATCAACGCCGATGCCGCGACCCAGTCGGCGACCCACCGCTGCGGGCAGGTGACCGAAAGCATTCTGGTGGCCAAGCCGGGCTACGTCGCACCGGCCATCCAGGGCGGATTCTCCGGAACCATCGATTCGTCGCCCGACCTCGACCGCCGTGTCCCGACGACGATCGAGATGCCCGGCATCGGCATGCACGCCGCGGTCCGCCGCGAGGGTGTGGTCGACGGGCGGATGACCTTGCCCGGCGACGTCGGCGAAGTGGGGTGGCTGCAGAAGTCGGCAGGGATCGGCGACAAGATCGGCACCGCGGTGATCGGCGGACACGTCTCGGACCGGCATGACAATCCTGGCGCCATGTCCCGGCTCAATCGTGCTCACGCCGGCCAGCTGATCACCGTCACCAAGGGCGGAAAGCGGTACCAGTTCAAGGTGATCAGCAAGGCGACGTTCGACCGCCGCGACCAGCTGCCGCACAGATACTTCGCCACCACCGGGAAACACCGTGTGGCCCTGGTCAGCTGCACCGCCAAGGTCGTCCACCCCAACGGGCACTTCCACTACACCCGCTACGTCGTGGTCCTCGCCAAACAGGTACACCGATAGGCGAGCTCGGGCCTGGTGGGGTGCACAAGACCTCCGTGCGCGTACGGGCCGTGCGGGGCCCCGCAAGGCTGGAAGCGATGTCGTTGAGACGCGGTGACGAGGGGTGGGCATTGACCGAGACGGTGCAACTGCGCGTCTAGCGTGGCCCCGTGAGAGCGAGCCGCTGGGCCCTCGCCGTGGAGCGGGCGTGGGACGCAGCGCGCCTGCGCCGCCGCCGTGCGCCGGAGGACTTCCGGATCGAGCCGTACCTCGGCCATGGCGGACCGCACGGGGTTGTCGTGCGCGGCCGCGTGGTCAACGACCCTCCGCCCACGGATGCGGTGGAAGGCGAAGGCGTGGGGTCGGCGATCCATCGCACCGTGAGCCACTTCTT
>JBIOVW010000437.1:0-2128 GCA_044867945.1 Nakamurella sp.
CGGAAGCCGATCGCGAGCGTCCGGTTGCGGATGATCGACCAGAGCACCTGGTCGGACGTCCCGACGACGGCCGTGCGTTGCAGGCTGACCGCGACGTTGCCTTCGGAGCCGACCGAGCTCGGCGCCAGCGCGGTGATGTCCGACCAGGTGCTCTGGTCGATCATCCGCAACCGGACGCTCGCGATCGGGTTCCGTCGCTACAGCCAGTTCATCGACGGCGTCATGTGCCGCGCGATCGACGTGCGCAAGGGCGGCGGCACCGGTCGGGCCCTCACCTTCACCGGCACCCAGGCCTACCAGGTGCTCAAGCAGGCCACCGACGCCTTCCTGATGCAGGAGTGCGGCATCCTGCTGCCGGGCGACCTGTGCTCGTCGCCGATCGCGCCCCTTGATCCGGCCCTGGTCGAGGCCGAGCTGGACGGCGACTCCCCGGACGCCCGGCGCTTCCTCGACGAGGAGCCGCGCCGGCTGGGAAGGAAGGGCGCGGTGACGGTCGCCGATCTGCGGGCCCAGCGTGAGCTGTACTTCGAGCAGATCGAACAGGACGGTACGGTCGCGCTGCCGTACCTGCGGATCATCCGCGAGAAGCTGGCCGACCTGCCCCTGAAGGCGCCCGGCGAGCAGGCGGACAACTGCTACGGGATCCTGCGGGCCCGGGTCACCGGACCGCTGGCGATCGAGCTGATCTGGTCGTACTGGCACGAGGAGGCCATGCTCGTGCAGGCCCTGCACGCCATCCTGGCCCGGTTCCAGAACCGGCGGCTGGCGTCGGGCAAGGATCCGCTCTCCCGGTTCGACCTCGACCCGCTGCGGCCGATGGCCAACCTGCTCTGGGGCTTCGCCGAGGACGAGATGCACCGTCTCACGGTCCGCAGGCGGGCGTTCGAGTACGACCACGAGTACGGCCTGACCCTGCTCGGCCGGGCGGTTCCGGACATGCACTCCGTGGACCGCCGGTCGCGGTTCGTGGAGTCGTTCCACGCGCTGTTGCACAGCTGCGCGGCGTTCTTCAAGCAGGACGACGACACGACGGTCATCGCGGACGCGTTTCCGCTGCTCAACGCGTTGCGCGAGACACACTTGATCCTTTCTGAGGGTGCGCACAACCAGTTCGGCGACCTCCCCTCCGCGGCCCGGGCCGAGATGCTGATCATGCAGTGGCTGCTGGCCCGACCGGAGATGCGCGACTACCTCGGCGGCCGGACGATGGTCCCCTACGAGGAGGCCTGGATGGACCGGGTGGACGCGATGAACCAGATCCAGGGGTGGTCGCAGACCAGCGTCACCCACCCGCGGGACCTCGGTGTGTTCGGCGAGCAGTTGCTGCTGGGGATCCGGTACGGCAACTGGAGCGTGGTCAACGATCCACAGCAGGCGGCCAACTGGGCGCGCTACTGGCGACCGGAGATCCAGCGCTACACCCACGCCTACCGGGCGGCCACGGGCGCCGACCTGGCCGACCTGACGAGGAAGGTCGACACGACGGTGCCTGCGCGGCTGCTGCAAGCGCGCCTCAACGGCACCAAACAACCGGTCTACCGATAACCGCCGACTTGCGATGACGGACTTCACGTCGTCGCTCTACCTCGGCATGACGCACCCGAGCGATCGGCTGGACGGCTGGTGTGCGCTGACGACCGGACGGCCGGCGGTACTGGGCCGGCCGCCCGAGGCCCACCGGGTGGCCGACCGGCTCGCGAGGCTGGCCGGTGCCGAGCGGGCGACGTTGACCCGTTCGACGCTGCACGCCTTCGCGGACTGCCTCGACGTCCTGGGCGGCGGCGACGCCGCCCTGGTGGTGGACGCGTGGGCGTATCCGGTCGCCCGGTGGGCCGTGCAACGGGCGGCCGGTGCCGGGGTGCCCGTGGTCGAGGTCGGGCATCAGGACGCGGATGCGACGCGATCGGCCGTCCTTCGGCTGGCCCGGCGGCGCCACCGGCCCGTCGTCCTCGCCGACGGGCTGTGCGGCGGCTGCGGGCGGTGCTACCCGGTGGCGGAGGTCCGGTCCACGCTGCTCCGCTGCGGCGGGACGTTGCTGCTGGACGACACCCAGGGGTTGGGAATTCTCGGCGGCGGACCCGGCGCGACGATGCCGTACGGGACCGGGGGTGGCGGCACGGTGCGACAC
>JBIOVW010000438.1:0-2206 GCA_044867945.1 Nakamurella sp.
CCGCGGCGCGGACCACCAGGGTCGGGTCGTGCGCCGGGTTGACCGCCCGAGCCAGCACCGCCTCGCCCTCCTGCTCGACGATGCCGTCGGCCAGCGGGGTGCGCTGGATGCGGCGGCTGACGTGCGGGCTGGACAGGGCCCGGTCGACGCGGTGCCAGGTCAGGTCGCTGGCGTGGTCGACGGTGCGGGCGATCCCCGCGACGTGCGTGAGCAGGGCGTCCCGATCGTCGAGACCGAGCAGCCCGGCGACCGCGTCCTGGTCCTGCACCTGCAGCCGATCGCCGGCCCGGCCGGCGACGGTCTGCATCACGTCGCGGACGTCCAACAATGCGGACCGGGCCTCCTCCAGGCCCTGATGCGGGCAGTCGGCCACCCAGGATGCGGCCACCGCGCGCATCACCACCAGGTCCCGCATCCCGCCCCGGGACTCCTTCAGGTCGGGGGTGGTGGCGAAGGCCAGCTGCCCGGACCGCTCCGCGCGTTCCTGGCAGGAGGCGCGCAGCTGGGCGAGCCGGTTCTTCGCGTCGGACCGCCAGTCCGCGAGCACCCGCCGGTGCAGGGTGACGGCCAGTTCCGGGTCGCCGGCGATGTGCCGCAGGTCGAGCATGCCGAGCATGGCGGGCAGGTCGGTCCGCGCGATCTGGCGGGCCCCGCCGACGCTGCGCACCGAGTGGTCCAGCCGGATCTTGGAGTCCCAGATCGGGTACCACAGCCGCTCGGCGAGCATGCCGGCGTAGGACGCAGGCGTCTCCGTGGAATGCAGCAGCACCAGGTCCAGATCCGAATAGGGCGACAGTTCGCCGCGGCCGTAGCCACCGACCGCGACCAGGGCGACGCCGCCGACGTTCACCCCGGCGTCCTGGGCCAGCTCACCGAGCCAGCCGTCGGTCAGCCGGGCAAGCGCCTTGCGCCGAGCCGGACCGGGCACCCCGGTCCGGCTCAGCAGCTGGGCCCGCAACTCCGCGAAACCGCCCGCCATCCCCACAGGCGAATTCCGCATCGGACTACAGCGCTTCCTGTCCGCGCTCACCGGTGCGCACCCGAATCACCGTCTCGACGGGCATGGTCCAGACCTTGCCGTCGCCGATCTTGCCGGTGCGGGCGGCCCGGACGATGACGTCGACCACGTCATCGGCGTCCTCGTCGTCGACGAGGATCTCCAGGCGGACCTTGGGCAGCAGTTCCACGGTGTACTCCGCGCCCCGGTACACCTCGGTGTGACCGCGCTGGCGGCCGTAACCCGAGGATTCCGAGACGGTCATTCCCTGAACCCCGAAGGCAAGCAGCGCTGCACGCACCTCGTCGAGCTTGAACGGCTTGATGACGGCGGTGACCAGCTTCATGCCTTGACCTCCTGAGCGCGGTGCGCGGGCGTGTGAGTGAGAACACCGGACGTGCCACCGGCGCCGGACGAGGGCTCCAGGTCGTAGGCGGCCTCACCGTGCGTGGTGACGTCGACGCCCTCGGCCTCGTGCTCCTCCGGAATCCGCCAGCCCATGGTGAACTTCAGCGCGTAGCCGAGGATGGCGGTGATCACCCCGGAGATCACGATCGCGATCAGCGCCACGATGATCTGCGTCCACAGCTGGGTCCACCCGCCGCCGTAGAACAGACCGTTCAGAGCACCGTCCGGCGCCCAGGTCGGCGAGGTGACCAGGCCGTCCGCGTCCCTGGTGACGTTGGCGAACAGGCCGATCAGCACGGTGCCGACCACGCCACCGACCAGGTGCACACCGACGACGTCCAGCGAGTCGTCGTAGCCGAACCTGTACTTCAGGCCGACCGCGAGGGCACACAGCGCACCGGCGATGAGCCCGATGATCATGGCGCCGACGACGTCGACCGCGGCAGCGGCCGGGGTGATGGCGACCAGGCCGGCGACCACACCGGAGGCGGCGCCCAGGCTGGTGGCGTGCTTGTCCCGGATGCGCTCCACGATGAGCCAGCCGAGGACGGCGACACAGGTGGCGCTCAAGGTGTTGATCCAGGCCTGGCCGGCGGTCGCGTCGGCGGCGAACTCGGACCCGGCGTTGAAGCCGAACCAGCCGAACCAGAGCATGGCGGCGCCGAGCATGACGAACGGCAGGTTGTGCGGCTTCATCGGCTCCTTGGCGAAGCCCATGCGCTTGCCGATGATGACAGCCAGCACGAAGCCCGCCATCCCGGCGTTGATGTGCACGACGGTGCCACCGGCGAAGTCGATCGG
>JBIOVW010000439.1:0-2933 GCA_044867945.1 Nakamurella sp.
TGGGGTCCTTCCCGCTCTTCCTCGTCAGCCTCGGCGCGGTCGCGGCGGACGCGGTCGCGCCCGGAGGGCCCAGCGGCCTGCCCTGGGAGATAGCCCAATCAACGACGACCACGAGCTTCGACCGGCCCTATCTGGACCCGATGCCGGCCACCCTGCAGGCGGGTCCCGTCGAGCTGGTCAAGGACCGCCTGCCGGTGCGCCCGGACGGCTGGCACGATCCCGGTGCGGAAGCCACCGCGGTGCCCCCGCATCGTCCGGACGGCCCACCCCGGATCTATGTCACGCTCGGGACCGTGGTCTACGGCGCCGTCGATGTGCTGCGGCTGGCAATCCTCGACGTGGCGGCGCTAGGCGCCGAAGTCGTCGTCGCGTGTGGTCCGGCCGGCGACCCCGCGCTGCTCGGCGACCTGCCCGCCAACGTGCACCTCTCCCGCTACCTGCCGCAGGCCGCGCTGCTACCGACGGTGGACGTCATCGTCCACCACGGGGGCGCCGGCACGATGCTCACCTCGGCGGCGCACGGCATACCCCAGGTGATCCTGCCGCAGGCCACCGACCAGTTCGTCAACGCAGATTCGGTGCAGGCGTCGGGGGTTGGTCGGGGGATCCGCGGGGACGCGTTGGTTCCCGGGGCGGTGGGCGAGGCCGTCGCGGCGCTGCTCGGGGACAGCCCGGAGCGGGCGGCCGCCGCGGTGCTGCGTGACGAGATCGCCGGTATGCCGTCACCTGACCAGGTAGCCACGCAGCTGCTGGCCCGGGTGTCACACTGACCCAGCAACGCGCGGTGAGCCCGCCAGCACAGGAGGTGCAAGAGGATGCCCGACCCGACCGACCACGGCCCCGACCCCTATGTCGTCGACATCGAGGCGGCCACCCTGGCGAACGAGACCTACCGGACCACGCTGTGGACCGGCACGAACCTGCAGCTGACCGTCATGGCGATCCAGCCGGGCCACGACATCGGCTTGGAGGTGCACCCAGACCACGACCAGTTCCTGCGCGTCGAGGAGGGCACTGGACGGGTGCAGATGGGTCCGGCCAAGGACCAGTTGTCCTTTGACCGCACCGTGACCGACGACTGGGTGATCCTCGTGCCGGCAGGCTCGTGGCACAACGTCACCAACGTCGGCACCGAGCCGCTCAAGGTCTACTCCCTGTATGCGCCACCCGAGCATCCGCACGGCACCGTGCACGCCACGAAGGAGGCCGCCGACAGCGATCCGGCCGAGCACCACTAAACGGGTGCGCCGAACCGCGCGCTCTCGCCCGTCGGTCTAGCTCGCCCCGCGGGTGACGCGGCCCCCGGGTATGCCGGTTGCCGGCCCAGCACCAGCCGGCCTTCGGTGCGCCAGCGTGGTTGGGGCCGTCGCGGCCGGTTCCCCCGCTGATCCATAGCGCAGGCGTGCGGGCGTCGGGTTCCCCAGTGGGTTTTGGGTCGGCACGATGCCCGGCTATCTGCTCGACGAGGTCGACCACGGCCTGTGCCATGTCCTCGACCTCTGAACCACCGGCGTGGCCACGTGTCGACGGGCCCTGGGACGGCTGGTGACGAAGAGCACATGACCCGCGTGGTGCCGCGAAGGGCGCATAAACTCAGAAACGAGATCGGTATTCGGGTTTCCAGGAGGATGGATGCCAGCAACCGACGATGAGATCGCCACGACGTTCTTCGACTTGGTCGCCCACTACGGCTACCGGCGAACGTCCGTCGAGGACGTCGCCCGCGCCCTGCGGATCTCCAAGAAGACCATCTACCAGTCCTTCCCGAGCAAGCAAGCCCTCTACCGGTATGCCGTGGACCGGTGGGCTCGCCGCCAACGGGAACGCGTGGAGTCGTTGCTGACCGAGACCTCGGCGCTCGGTCGGATCACCCAGGCGATCTCCATCGCCTTCGACGACGCACGCGCCGGCTTCGCGGCCAACCCTCTCGGCGATGCCAGCGAACCCCCAGAGCTGCTGGCCGAGGTCAACGCCCGGGTGTTCGGCCCACTGGTACGAGACCTCATCACGGCAGGAAACACAGCCGGCGACCTCGACGTGCCCGACCCCGATCTGATGGCCGGCTTCTGTGTGGCCATTGGAGTCGAGGCGGTCCGCCGACTCCGCGAGAACCCGGCGGTAGATACCGAAGCGGCGATGCTCGACGCGGTCCGGCGCGTCCTTGGCGCAAACGGATGAAAGGAAGACGACCATGAGGAGCGCGACACGGACGGTCACCGCTGTCTTCGCCACCCTGGCGGCCCTCGCTGCTGCCGAACACGGGATCGGAGAGATCCGGCAGGGCAGCACCAGACCCACTGGCCTGGTCATCCAGTCCTGGCCGGACACCCCGTTCTTCCGCATCGAGAACGGTGAGCCCGCCATGACGATCATCCCGAACCTGCTGGTCGCGGGGATCGCGACCGTCCTGCTCAGTGCCGCCTACCTGGTGACGGCGCTCGTGGCCGCGGATCGCCGGCACGGCGGGTCGGTCCTGGTGGGCTTGTCGGTCCTCCTGCTGCTTGCTGGCGCAGGCTTCGGGCCGCCTTTGCTCGGCGTCGTCGTCGGGGTCACGGCGATCCTGATCGGTCGCCCGCCGCGCCGCCTGTCGACCCCGCAGGGCCGACGGCTGCGCGGTCTGCTGGCACGGACCTGGCGCTGGTGGCTGGGCGCGGCCCTGGCGAGCTGGCTGCTGCTGGTGCCTGGCCTCCCGATTCTCGACGTCGCCCTCGGGGTGACTGACCCGATGGCCGTCGCCTACGCCTTCGGTGCTGCGGCAATGTTGCTCGCCGTCGCCATCGGCTCCGCGTTCGCGCACGACCGTGAACGCGGGCACGATCTCGAGCCGGCCACCGCGATCGACGGCGCCGCCGGACTGCCGCACCTGCCTGCGGACACAGCGCCGGACCGGATCCTCGTCGCCTACGCCTCGCGCTACGGTTCGACCGAGGAGG
>JBIOVW010000440.1:0-4957 GCA_044867945.1 Nakamurella sp.
CACGGCAGCCGGTGCCGGCGTGTCGCGTGAACCGTGGTTGCGCACAGATCGGTCCAGCTGCGCAATGACGGTTCACTCGACCGGACCGGATGGCCCGGGTCAGCGAGAAGCGCGGCAAATCCTCGCCTTTTGCCGAGGTGAACAGCGATGTCACCGCTGGACCTGTGAGGGTGTGACTGTCACTCCAGAAGACCCGCAGCCGATTGAAACCGCCCAAATCGGGCGTGGGTGACCCATGGGTGACACGGCGTCTCCGTTCTGGACGCTATGAGACGAGCCGGTCCGCCGTCTACGAACCCATGTGTTCGGGCGAGCTCAGCCCGGTGCTGATCGGGGCCCGCCGCCGGGTGCGGGTCACGGCCATCGACGCCTATGTCGCCCAGCTGACGGGGCGGCCTGACCTGGCAATTCCGAAACGCTCGCCCGGGGAAGTTGGGAGACCTGGGTCTCCGTCGGCCCACGCAGTCACCGGGTCCGCGTGTACGTCCGGTGTCGCACCAAGGCCGCGACCCAGGTGGCGGCCGATGAGATCCGGCAGGAGCTCTCCCGCGGCACGTTGCCTGCCGGCGGACGTGTCCGCTTCGCGCACTGGCTGCCACGGACGACGCCCAGGTCACCACCCTGACCCTGCACAAACGCACCGCGACTGTCGGGGAATCACCCGGCGTGCACAACTACTGGTGCCCGGACCGGACGCAATGACCACCGGCACGGCCACACCCCGTGCAACAGTCTGCCCGGCTCGACACGCCGCTTTCCGCAAGTACTCCGAATTCGTCGAACACGTAACCTCCGCTCATGTCCACTGTCACCCGCACCTACCTTGTCGATGATCTCGATGGATCAGAGGATGACATCGAGACCGTCCGCTTCAGCGTTGACAGAACCGACTTTGAGATCGATCTGAACCCGGAGAACGCCGGTCGGCTCCGCGAGAAGTTGGAGCGGTTCGTCGAGGCCGCCCACGAGATCAAGCAGTCCAAGCGTGCGGTCAAGAAGCAGGTCCGAACCGGCGCGGGGTCCAAAGAGCAGACCGCGGCGATACGCCACTGGGCGAAGGAGAACGGCTATCAGGTCTCGGAGCGTGGGCGAATCCCGTCCAGCGTCCGCGACGCGTTCGAAGCCGCCCACTGACAGTTCGTGTACGTGTTCGACGGTCTTAGAAGTGGTGCAGTCCTGCCGGAGTCCCGGCGATTCCCGCGCATGTACCTGGCATGACCATCTCCAAGCGTGCAGGCCACCTCCAGCCACGTGACGGCCGACCAGTTGGCCGTCCACTACGAGTTCTGGGCCGGCCTGAGTCGGGCCACCGCCCGTGAGCTGTCAGCGCGGGACCCCGCCGTTGAAGCCGCCGAGGCGGCTGGACGATTCGGTGATCGGGCCGAACGCGCGTCCGCGCGCAGCCCGGCACGGATTGCCGCCCAGGCACACGGACATTCGGACTGGGGCCCGGCCGCGCCGTCGCCGGGCAGCCTTGCGCTGCCTGGAATGCGCCCACGCGCTGGCCGAGCACCCCGACCCCCGGGTGCGGCTGTCCCTGTTGACCGAGGGCAGTGAGTCGGATGTGGTGGCGTTGCTGGTCACGGATCTGGACCCGAAGGTCCAGTCGGCCGCGCGCCACCGCCTGCGAGCGCAAGCAGGTGGCCTGTCTTGGTGAGGATGCGATCGAAAAACACTGGCGGTACGGATATCTGGGCGGACGCCAGGGAAGTCCCGGTCGCCGGCGTCGTCCCACCGTCGAAGTCGGACCGCCGGGCCCGCCGGCTCCGGTTCGCGTTGCGGGCCGGCGTCGACCTGCTGCCGGGCACCCCGATCGCGCTGATCCTCGTCCTGGGCTCCCGGTCGCGCCCGGCCACCGTCGCGGCAGCGGTGGCCGCACCGAGCGCGCAGGATCGGGCCGTGGCGACCATCGCGCTATCCCGTCCGCCTTCCTGGCCGCTGCGTCGACCGATCCGGTGGACGTGGACCGCCGACTCCGGGCGCGGGGCGAACAGATCGAGGCAGACATTCTCGAACCGATTGGACGTCCGCCGGCGGCGGCCGTCGGAATACAAGGCTGATCGGTGAGGCTGTCGGTCAGCCGCACGGGCGCGAAGGGTGGGTTCCCGACGGGCGGCGGGCGAGGTCCTCAGTCAGTGCGGGTCCGATATGCCGACCTATCGAGTCCGGTACATCATCAAGCCCGGCAAGACAGCCGTGGTCAGCGATCTGACGGAGTGGGACATAGCCAGGGTCGAGCCTGCCGCCGAGGCAGCCCGCCGATCGTCACCCCTCCGAGCCTCGACTCACCCCCATCGTGTGACGACAGTCGTTCGACGGACGCGCCTACACTGAGAGTGACTTGTTAGCGCGATTCAGGAGTGCGTCATGGCGGAACCACAACCCATCCCGGTGATCGCCACTCACGACCTGCACCAGCACTCGACGACCGTCCCGGCTGGAACGCCGGGCGAGATCACGTCCATGAAGGGCACGGACCCGACCGACTACACCGTTTCCTTCCGGATCAACGGCTCGGGCGAGCGGGTGACCATTGACCACGTCTACCGCATGGACATCCACGAGGCCTGAGTTGGTGGGACTTTCTAGGCTCCCGAGGCAATGGGCGATAGAATGCCGGTCACCGCACGCCTCCTGGGAGTCACAGATGTCCCTTCAGACACTTGCGCCCGTCCACGCAACGCATGACATCCACCAGGGTCCCAACATCGTGAAGCAAGGTTGGCACGGCATGGTGGTCAACTCATTCCCGAACTGGTCAAGCACGACGTACAGCGTCGAGTTCGTTCCTGAGGACGTTCCGGGAGCCACCCTCACGATGTGGGGTCTGACTGAAGCCGACGTGCAGCCGGACTGAGCCTTGAGCTGCGCGTCCGCATCATTGCGACGGCGGCTCTGATGTCCAGGGATCGCACGCTCCGGGTGACGGCGGACCTACACTTGACTCGTGACCTTCAAGCGAGGTGACAAGGTCAAGGCCGCCCGCGACGTAGACCTCGGTCAAGACGTCGTCATTCGCCATGGATGCCCGGGCCGCGTCGCTCAGCGCTTCGGCGCGCTCAATCACAAGTACGTCGTCCTTTTTACGTCCCGAGACGACATTTCCGAGAACGAGATCATCGTCAAAGGCTTGTCGGACGCCGATCTCGAACACGCCGATTAGAGGATTCTCAATCGCCCCGGTAGACCGACCCGCCTTGCGTTCACTGTTGTGGCTGTTGATTGCATTTGTTTCGGGCAGTCCTTGCCGATATGGGTATCAGCGATCGTGCGGGCGCTGGGTCGTCGTGGTGATCCTGCAGCCTGGCGACGGCGTGACAATCAGCCACGACTCGGACGGGTCATTCGCGCTCAACGACGAAAGGATCGTCGTGACGTCCTGCGGTTGTGGACTGCCCGGGGTCGGCGACCTCGATCTGCCGACGTTGACCGCGCTCGGACGCGGTACGACACTGCCCGGGCTGAAGGTGAGGTATACGAACGGTGTTGCGGTGATCGTCGCATCAGGCTGCACCGCTCTTCAATCCTTGTCTTGTCAGGCTCAGATTCCGCGTCGACCACTGCGACCCTGGGCAGCCATGAGTCGAGGCCGTGGCGATCAGGCGGCGTCGGCAAGCACGTCGGCAAGATTGGTCGAGGACTGATT
The DNA here is from genome assembly GCA_044867945.1 of Nakamurella sp. GTDB lineage: Bacteria > Actinomycetota > Actinomycetes > Mycobacteriales > Nakamurellaceae > Nakamurella. The sequence continues at coordinate 3,647 of JBIOVW010000440.1, forward strand.
TCTGAGTCGTGCTGCGTGCGCCGCAATTGCGACCTGGAGTTCGGCCTCGGCGAGCATGGAAGCGATCTTCACCCGCTGGGCCGTCGATCCCAGTGGAGTGCCGGGGAAAGCGGCGACGGCCCGGACGGCACGCCGGAAATGATGATGGTCCCGTCGAGCGTCGACAACCGGGCGTTACTTTGAATGGTGGAACCCGACGGCGTGTTCGCTGGGCCGGCAGTTCCGCGAGCGCACAGGAAGGTGACGACCAGCCGGCTCGAGATCTCGACCCAGTCAGCGGGGTCCGCCGCCTCCGCGACGCGTTCGGCGAGTTCAGCCTGGATGACCCGATGAACCGCCTGGCGTGGCCGCGGACATCGCAATGGCATACTGACTTCGAGCGGAGCCTGGGCCAGCAGGTCGAGCTGATCGGTGCTGTAGGCGCGGGCGAAAAGCGTTCCCATCGAGGGCTGTTCAACCAACTGTGTGCCGGTGTCATGGGCGATCACGGCACGGACCGAGCGGTGCGCCGCGGCACGGATCAAGGGAAAGCACGGATTCGATCTTCTGCCACGCATGCGGGCAGGCGACCAGATCAGGATCCCGGACAGCATGTCCAGCATCGACGCCGCCTGCATCGAACCCTCGCCGTCGCCCAAACGCGCTGCACCGCATCGATGTGGGCGCAGGCGACCACTGCCTCGTGGTCGTCGACGTCCAGTCCGAACGGCAGGCCCGGGCCGTCGCCCTCGGCGCCCTCGACGAGCACACCGCACCGTTCACCCACGTCGTCGAAACCACCGGCTACCCATCCGTGCTGACCCAGTACACCGACCGGATCGCGGACGCCGCCAAGATCTCGCTGGTCGGCATCAGCACCGGCACGATCGGCCTGGACTACCGCACCGTGGTTCGCCGGCAACTGACCCTGAGCGGATCCCTCTTCTACGACCACCCCGTCGGGTTCGCCCGGGCCATCGACTCAGTGGTCAGCGGGAACGTCGTCCCCGCCCGCACCATCGACGCCCAATACGACTTCGACGACACCAGCACCGCGTTCTCCCGCGCCCGCGCCGTCGGCGGCAAGAGCGTCTTCCTCTTCTGACCGCACCGCTACCTCTCAACCGGCCCGTCCTGCAAGGCACGGGTGGAACCGACCGTCGGCTGGGGACGCCGCGGCCTCGAGTGCACCGCTGCCCGGCAGAACCGCGCTCAGACACACGCTTTTGCAGGGTAACGGTGCAATCGACGCCACGCCCGGCGCGTCCACCGCCCCGAATGCACCGCTGCCTCTCACCAGCCCCGTCCTGCAAGGCACTGGTGCAACCGTAA
>JBIOVW010000441.1:0-2893 GCA_044867945.1 Nakamurella sp.
CTGGCCGACCAGGACGGACCGCTCTGGCGACGGATCCGACCGCGATGAGTTCCGCCTCGCGGATCGGTCAAACCTTGCAAGAACCGAATCGCGAGACGGTGCGTACCCACCAGCGAATGACCGAACAGCACCGCCGCCGCACCCGCGGTCTCCGATCGACGCCCGGTCGGAGGGGCACGACGACAATCTCGTTCGCAACACGGCGACCTCCGGCGGTCGATGCCCGACCGCCGAGCCGGCAGACCGGTCAGTTGGGTGGGTTCACCTGGTACAACCCACCGTCGTCCTGAACCAGCACCGTCACGGTCGTGTCCTTGCCCTTGACCTTCAAGGTGCATTCGAAGGAGCTCCCCGCCTCCACCGGCTGATCTGGTGGGCACGTCACCTCGCGAACGCCGGTGAGCCCGTAGCCCGAGGGCGGAGCGGACGTCAAGATGTCGTCGACGCCCCGGGCCACCAGCACTTCGTCGAAGACCCTCTTCGTGCCCAAGCCGGGGCCGCCGGTCGGACGTTCCGTCAAAGTCGTCGTGACCCGAACGGTTGTCGTCACCGACCCGGCTGACGCCGCCACCGACGCCGAACCCGACACCGGCGAACACGCGACCACGGCGCCCCCGACCACGAGCAGAACAAGGACGGTGCAGGCCGTCGACGAGCGCATCATGAAGCCCCCCATTCGAACGCTGTCGCCGATCGTAGGGAAGTCGTTACGCTGGGGCGAACCCGGGCCGTTGCGCTGACGGCACTTTAGGTCCGGCCCGGCGTGGCACTCCCGCCCGACCCGATCCGGACGGGACGATTCGCTCGTACAAGCGACGAAGGGATGTGCGGCATGCGACGAGTCGTCGCGATCGCCAACGGCAAGGGCGGGGTCGGCAAGACCACGCTGACCGCGGGGCTGGCCGGCCAGTTGGCTGCGGCGGGCTCCCGGGTGCTGGTGGTGGACACCGACCCGCAGGCCAATCTCGCCCGCGACCTCGGCTACACCTCCGGTGACGGCGGCAACCTGTCGCTGGCCATCACCCATGGCCTGCCGCTCGACGTGACCGGGGGAGTGCGGGACCGGCTCGACGTCGTGCCCGGCGGCCCCGCGCTGTGGGACGTGGCGCCGGCCTTCACCGCGCGCGGCGCGCGTGGCGCGACCCTGCCCGGCCTGAAGCCGGCCCTGGCCACGGTCAAGCCGGCGAAGAAGGGCACCGACTACGACGTCGTCCTGGTGGACACGCCACCAGGCGAGCCGATCCTGCAGGAGCTGGTGTTCGCGGCCGCCGACTTCCTGATCATTCCCACCCGCTCCGACGAGGCCAGCCTGGACGGGCTGGTCGTCGTCGCTCAGCGGTTCGCCGCCGCCCGCGCCGTCAACCCGGAGCTGACCCTGCTCGGCGTTGTCCTGTTCGGGGTCCGGGCCGGCAGTACCCGCCTGATCGCCCGGGTCCGCAGCGCCCTCCAGGAGACCCTGGGCGACGCCGCGCCGGTGTTCCCGACCTCGATCCGCTACCTGGAGAGCGCCGCGGTCGACATGCGCAGCCGCGGACTGCTGCCGCACGAACTCACCCAGCTGCACCGGTCCGACACCAAGAAGCGGTTGTCCAGGCTGCGTGCGGGCGCCCCGGCCGACTCGGCCGACAGCCTGCTCAGCCGGGACACCTCGGCGGCCGGGCTCGCCGCCGACTACGCGGCCCTGGCCGACGAGGTGCTGATCGCGATGAAGGCCCGCAAGGGCGGCGCCAAGCGGGCGCGACTGGAGGTGGCGGTGTGAGCGAGGCTTGCCGAGCGAATCATGAACACAGGACCGGCGCGCCTCGCGGGGCGACCGAGCCTGCGAGGTGCCCCGGAAGGGCGGCGGTATGAGCAAAGCCCGGCCCAACCTGGAGGGTCTGTTCAACGGCAGCGCCACCGCGGAGCCCCAGATGACCTGGCTGAACGGCCAGCCCGCCGGGCCGGAGGCAGCGCCGGTCGAACCGCCGGCCGCGCGGGGTGAACCGGCGGCCATCGGGCTGTTCGACCCGGTCGCGGTGGCCGAACGCTACTTCGCGATGCTGCAGACCCTCCTGGACCTGCAACGCGAGTTCGGTATGCGGCTGGCCCACCAGGTGGCCGAGCTGCCCGGCATGGACCGGCTGCGGCGCTGACCGACATCAAGGCGGAGCTGCACCGCCGCCTGCGGCGCTCCCGCTCCCACGTGCTGTCCCGGCTCGACGGCCTCGGCGAGTACGACCTGCGGCGACCCGTCGTGCCGAGCGGGACCAACCTCCTTGGGCTGGTCAAGCACCTCGCCGGCGTCGAGTACGGCTACTTCGTCGAGTCGTTCGGGCGCCCACTGCCCGAATCCCTGCCCTGGGTCGAGGACGGCTCCGTCTGGCAGGACGCCGACATGTGGGCCACGGCGGACCAGTCCACCGAGTACCTCGTCGGCCTGTACCGCCGTGCCGCCGAGCACGCCGACCGCACGATCGAGGAACTTGACCTGCAGGCGCCGGCCACGGTCGAGCACTGGAGGCCCGATCGGCGCCAGACCACCCTCGCCGTCCTGCTGGTGCACATGGTCGTCGAGACCGCGCACCATGCCGGACACGCGGATGTCCTGCGCGAGCTCATCGACGGCTCCACCGGGCCGGATCTGACGCCACCGGGCCCGGACCTGTTCGCGGCGGCCCAGGCGGCCGCGCAGAAGGCCACCGAAAATTCCTGAGAACCGTCCGCCGGCAATGTACGTATTCCGGGGCAGAGCGCTCTAGAAATGCATACCGGATGCTTCACCCGACACCACGGCCGATGCCCGACCGCTCGGGGTGGAGCACCCAGTCTCTGAGCCCCACCGGGGAGTCGGCGGCCGATGCCCGGCCGTCGTGGGTGAGCCGGAGACGGCGACGTGCGGGCCGCGTGAAGCACC
>JBIOVW010000442.1:0-2115 GCA_044867945.1 Nakamurella sp.
GTGTTTGACGGTCGCGCGATCGACGGGGGCTGGGATGGCGCCGGTGGCGATCGTGACCGGTGACGGGTCGGGCATCGGGCGGGCACTAAACTAAGTGGTCGACGGCGGAACTACACAGTTGTAAGATCGTGATGTCTCGGCGAGGGGAAGCGCCGAGCCTCCGTGCTGTCGCGCCTGACGGAGGCTGTGGTGACTCGCCGTTCGCCGTTTGTGATCGAGTTGTCGGCACAGGATCGGACCGCGCTGGAGCAGCGTGCCCGTGCCTATACCGCCCCGCACCACGTGGTGACCCGCGCAAAGATCGTGCTGCTGGCCGCGGACGGCTGGGAGAACATCGCGATCGCCGGGCGGCTCGACGTGGCGGTGCAGCTGGTCTCCAAGTGGCGTAAACGGTTCTGCGAGGAGGGCCTACCCGGCCTGGAAGATCGTCCACGGTCCGGTCGGCCGCGGGCTTTTTCCCCCTGTGGCGGTGGTGGGCGTCAAGGCGCTGGCCTGTGAGCTGCCGGCCGAGTCCGGGGTGCCGCTGTCCCGGTGGAGCGCCCCGGAACTGGCCGTGGAGGCGGTGGCGCGCGGCGTGGTGGATCGGATCTCGGCGTCTACGGTGCGCCGCTGGCTGGCCCAGGATGTCCTCAAGCCCTGGCAGCACCGGTCGTGGATCTTCCCGCGGGATCCGGACTTCGCCGCCAAGGCGGCCCGAGCGTTGGACCTCTACGCCGGGGTCTGGGACGGCGAACCGCTGGGCGAGAACGAGTTCGTGGTCTGCGCGGATGAGAAGACCTCGATCCAGGCCCGGTGTCGCTGCCACCCGACGCTGCCGCCCGGCAAGGCGCGGATGATGCGGGTCGAGCACGAGTACCAGCGCAAGGGTGCACTGCAGTATCTGGCCGCCTACGACGTGCACCGCGCCCGGGTGATCGGCCGGACGGAGCCCACCACCGGGATCGCGCCGTTCGGTCGGCTGGTCGCCCAGGTCATGACCACCGAGCCCTACGCCAGCGCCGAGCGGGTGTTCTGGATCGTCGACAACGGGTCCTCGCACCGCGGTCGCGCCTCGGTCACGCGGATGAGCAAGGCGTGGCCGACCGCCCAGCTGGTGCACCTGCCAGTGCACGCATCCTGGTTGAACCAGGCGGAGATCTTCTTCTCCATACTGCAGCGCAAAGTGCTGACCCCAACGACCTGACCGATCTCGACGCCCTCGCCGCACGGGTACTCGCCTTCCAGGATCGCTACAACACCACCGCCACCCCGTTCGACTGGCGCTTCACCCGCGCCGACCTCGACCGGCTCCTCCAGCGTATCGCCGCCCACGAACCCGTACCCGAACTGGCACCGGCCACCGCCTGATCCATGCCACCACGTACTTCCGGCGCGAACCACTAAGAGCTCGCGCGGATAGATCACGTCGTGATCGCGGTGCGGCGTGGCGGAAGAGGAGCGGGCACGGGCCTGCCGATCATGAAGTTTCTGACGCTTCGTGATCGTGTGGAGGCCGCGTGCCCGCCCTGCCATCTTGGCTTGCCGACCCCCTGTGGGACCAGTTCGCCGCGCTGTTGCCGCCGCGACCGACCTATGTCGCCACCCATCCGTGGGGCTGCCATCGCCGCCGGATCGGCGATCGGGTCGTGTTCGACAAGCTGATCCAGGTGCTGCGGTTCGGCTGCTCCTACGAGGCGATCGCCGACAGCACCTGCTCGGCGACCACCCTGCGGGACCGCCGCGACGAATGGATCGAGCTGGGGGTGTTCGCCCAACTGGCCCGGATCGCCCGCGAGTCCTACGACCGCATCGTCGGGCTGCTGCTCGACGAGATCGCCGTGGACGGGTGCATCACCAAGGCCCCCGGTGACGGCGAGGTCGCCGGCCCGTCCCCGGTGGACCGGCGCAAACAAGGCATGAAACGGTCGGTGCTGGTCGAGGGCTATGGCATCCCATTGGGCCGGGTCCTGGCCGGGGCGCAGCGCCACGACTCCCCGCTGCTGGACCCCACCCTGGACCTACCTACTGGCCGACCTCGGACCGCTCCCCGAGGAGATCACCGTGCATCTCGACGCCGGCTACGACTCGGGCAAGACCCGCCACGCGCTCACCGACCGCGGGCTGCACGGGCAGATC
>JBIOVW010000443.1:0-6747 GCA_044867945.1 Nakamurella sp.
GGTCCCCGGCGCCGGTGGCTCCGTGGACATCCCGGGTACGGTCACCGGAACCGGCCAGGCGGCTGCGGCGTCCTACCTGGAGCGGCTCCGCGCCCTGGCCGAGGACCATCCGGTGGTGCTCCTGCCCTACGGCGACCCCGATGTGGTCGCCCTGGTTCGCGCGGGCATGACGGCCGAAGTGGCCACCGCGCAGGAACAGGGTCGGGAGGTGGCACGTCGGGTGTTCGGCGACCTTGCCACGGCGACCTCGACGACCGCCTTCCCGATCGACGGCGCCGCGGACGGTTCAACCCTGTCCACACTGATGTCCGGCGGTGCGCGCACCGGATTGCTGTCCCAGGCCTCGGTCGACGTGCCGATCGGTGACGATGGTCGGCCGGCGGCCTCCGCGCTGATCCGGCCGGACCGGGCCGACCCGCCCACCGGGCTGCCCACCGTCGTGGCCCAGACCGACGTCCTCGGCGGGTTGGACAGGCTCATCGACGACGAGCAGCCGGCCGGTTGGGCGACGAAGGTGAACTCGCTCACCGCCCTGTTGGCCCAGCAACGTGCGGACGGCACGACCGCCCCCGCGGTGTTCGCCCCGGTCCGCCGCTGGTCACCGGACACCGCCACGCTGAACGAGCTGGTCGGGTTGCTGGGCGACCTCGGGCGCAGCGGCGTCATCACCGGTACGACCCTGGCCCGGCTGTCCACCGCGCCGAAGCAGACCGGCGTCACCGACTATCCCGAGGCGGCCAGGGACCAGGAGCTGGCCCCCGAGTACTTGAGCCGCCTGTCCACCGACCGCGCGGCGGTGGCGGACCTGCGCGCTGCCCTGACCTCGGTCACCCAGCAGAGTGATCCGGCCACCGTGCTCGACCCGCTGGACGAAGCCATCGACACCGCCGCGTCGACCGCCTTCCGGACCGATCCGACGGTTGGCCAGGCAAACCTGTCCACCGTCGAATCCACCGTGTCCGGCATCCGGTCCGGGGTGCAGATCGCCTCGGCCGGCAACTCCTACACTCTGGCGTCGTCGACGTCTCCGCTCGTGCTCACCGTGCAGAACAGCACGCCGTACGACGTGCCGGTCATCGTCCAGCTCACCGGTGGTGAGATGGTCGGGCTCACCGTCACCGACCAACCCGTCCAGATCATCCCCGCCGGCCGCTCCCAGCAGGTGAGGATCCAGACCGAGGTGACCAGGTCCGGGCAGTTCCAGGTGACCGCCACCCTGGTGGGGACCGACGGGATCGCCTGGGGCAGCCCGGTGCAACTGTCCGTCGAGTCGAGTGCGTACGGCGCGCTGGCCGTCATCCTGATGGCGGTCGCCGGCGGCGTGCTGGTTGTCATGGTGGCGCTTCGGATCCGCCAACGGTGGCGCGGACGACAGGCCCGCATCGCGGCAGCCGCCCACGAGAGGGGCGCCGGTTCCGGCGGCGATCCCCGGCGTGAACCGTCCGGTGCCCGGCCGGCGGCGGACGACGCGAAGGGACCCGACCCCGACCGGAGGCTGGTCCCCGGATCGCCGCATCGACCCCAGAGCCGACAGGATTACCCTTCGTGACAGCCCCCGAGACGACCGGCCGGACCACGCCCGACCCGCCCGCCCAGGACGACGTCGCCGGCATGAAGACCGCCCGCACGTCCGGCGTGGTCCGGGCCGGTGCGGTGATGGCATTGGCCACCCTGGTCAGCCGGATCACCGGATTCCTGGCCAAGGTGGTGATCCTGGCGTTCCTGGGTTTCGGCCTGGTCAACGACGCCTACACGATCGCCAACACGCTGCCCAACATCATCTTCGAGCTGCTGATCGGCGGCGTGCTGACCTCGGTCGCCATCCCCCTGCTGTCCAGGGCGCGGTCCGACCCGGACGGCGGCGAGGGCTACACGCAGCGGCTGATGACCATGGCCCTGGTCGGCCTGATCGGCGCGACCGGCCTGGCGATCGCCGCCGCACCGTTGCTGACCAGGCTGTACCTGTCCGGCAACGGCGGGGTCGTCGACCACGACCTGGCCAACGGGCTTGCCCTGCTGTTGCTCCCGCAGATCTTCTTCTACGGCATCGCCGCCCTGTTCGGCGCCATCCTGAACACGAAGGAGAAGTTCGGAGTGCCGGCCTGGGCGCCGGTGGCCAACAACCTGGTCGTCATCGGAGTCGGCGCCGCCCTGCTGTTCATGCCGACCGACCCGGCTCAATTCTCCGACGACAACGGAGCGCTGACCGGGCTGACCCGGGAGCAGTTCCTGGTGCTCGGGCTGGGCACCACCGCGGGCATCATCATGCAGGCGCTGGTGATGGTGCCGTCCCTGTTGCGCGGCGGGTTCCGGTTCCGCTGGCGCTGGGGCGGCGACCGGCGGCTGCTCGAGGCCGGCCAGCTGATGCTCTGGGCCGTTGTCTACGTGCTCATCTCGCAGGCCGGTTACATCGTCGTCACCCGGGTGGCGTCGGCCAATGTCGAGGGCGGCATCTCGCTGTACGCGTTCGCCTCGCTGCTGTTCCAGCTGCCGTACGGGATCGTCGGCGTGTCCATCCTCACCGCGATCATGCCGCGGATGAGCCGGCACGCCGCGGCCGGTCAGTACGAGCAGATGAAGGACGACGCGTCCCTGGGCAACCGGTTGTCGATCGTGGCGCTGGTGCCGGTCGCCGCCGGCATGATCGTGCTGGCCGTCCCGCTCGCCGTGGTGACCTCGTTGTACGGCAACGTGTCCCTGGACGACGTGATCGTGCTGTCCGGCACCTTGAGTGCGCTCGCGCTGGGACTCGTGCCGTTCGCGGTCACCCTCATGCAGATGCGGGTGTTCTACGCGATGAAGGACGCCCGGACGCCCGCCCTGATCAACCTCGTGATGGTGGCGGTACGGATCCCGCTGGTGATCGCCTGCATCCAGCTGCCGGGACCGCTGATCGTGCCCGGCATGGCCCTGGGCACGACCGTGTCGTACCTGGTCGGGGCGATCGTCGGGGAGATCTGGCTGCGGCACCGGTACGGGCCGATGGGCACCCGACGCACCCTGGTCACCCTCGGCAAGATGGTGGTCGCGAGCGCGGCGGGCGCGCTGGCCGCGGTCGGCCTGGGCGCACTGATCTTCGACGGCGCGGTCGACTCGTTCGGCGAGGCGATGGCGCAGGTTCTGATCTGCGCGCCGGTCGGCCTCATCGTGATCGCCGCTCTGGCGCTGCTCATGCGGGTCGAGGAACTCGACCCGTTCCGCGGGCGAATCCTCGTTCGGCTGCCTGGCCGGCTTGGCCGCCGCCGCAGTTCGCCGAAGAGTAGTCCGCCGAAGAGTTCGGACAACCCGGCACCGTCCACACGCGTCTCCGACGGGGCGCATGGCAGGCTCGGGGGGAGCAATCAGTCCCCCGACGGCCCGGCCGAACCGCCTTCGAGTCCGTCTTCGAGCAGCAGGGAGCAGGTGTCCGAACCGGTGTCCGACATCCGCAGTGGGAGCCAGACGGCTCCGATCGCCGGCCCGGCCGAGGTCGCCGATCCCGAGGCGACCACCCGCACCCGGACCATCGAGCCCCCGAACGACACCCCCCCAGACGCCACAGACACCACAGACTCCACGGACACCGCCGAGGACACTGTGGAGAACACGATCATCCCGGCTGCCGCCCCCACCGCCGAATCGCCGCTGAAGCCTGGCATGACCGTGGGCGGACGGTACCGGCTGGTCAGCCTGGTGGCGTCGGACGGAGCCGGCCACTGGTTCTGGCGGGCCAAGGACACGGTGCTGCCGCGCGACATGGCTGTGACGATCCTGCCGGACACCACCGGCACGTCGGCCACGGTGGCCCGAACCCTGCGCGCGGGGCGGCTGCACCACGTGGGCCTGCCGCAGACCTTGGACGTCGGCACCGATCACGGCCAGTCCTACGTGGTCGGCCAATGGGTCGACGGCGCCACCCTCACCGACCTGGTGTCCGGCGGCCCGTTGGACGCCGACGTCGCCACCTCCATCACCGCCAAGCTGTCGGAGGCGGTGGCCGAGGCGCACCGCAACGGGGTCTCGCTCGGCGCCATCCACCCGTCGCTGGTCCGGGTCAACTTCGACGGCCAGGTGCGGCTGTCACACGTCATTGCGCACGCTTCGGCCACCCCCGACCAGGACATCAAGGCGATCGGCGGCCTGCTCTACCTGATGCTGACCGGAACCTGGCCGCTGTCCGCGCCAGGTGGGTCCGACGGCGTGGCACTGCCCTCGGCGCCGACCCGGCTGGGTCGCGAGGTGCCGGCCGACGAGGTCGTGGGCACCGTGCCGGAGGCCCTGTCCGCGCTCGCCGAACGGGCCCTGCACCCCGAGGAGCCGGACGGGATCCACGCGGTCGGCGCCATCGCCGCGCTGCTGCGCAGTCCGGAAACGACGGCCGGTCTACCCGACGCACCGGCGACCCCCGAGGTGCGGCCGCTGTCCGCGGCCGACCGCCGACTGATCCGGGAACGGCGCGCCAAGCTCAGCCTGGCCGGTGTCGTGCTCGCGGTGTTCGCGGTGCTGATCGTCATCGCGTTGGGCGGGCTGAGCAACCAGTTCACCGCCTCCATCCAGAACAGTGCCCCGGACGAGCTGCCGATGATCGACGCGGCCGCGACGACGGCCGCGACGACCGCGGCCGCCCCTAGCCCGGAATCCAGTGCGCCGGCGTCCAGCACCGGGGCGGCGGCGGCCGGGCCGGTGCCGATCGTCGGCGGCGCCGTCTACGACCCGGAAGGCGACGGAAAGCCCGACTACAAGGACTACGTCGACCGGGCCTACGACGGAAACGAGGGCTCCTTCTGGCTGACCTGGGTGTACAAGCAGCAGTTCCCGACGCTGAAGTCCGGCGTCGGTGTGACGCTGGAACTGGAGAAGGCGGTCACCCCGACCCAGGTGACGGTCAAGAGCGCCACCAACGGCACGGTGATCGAGGTGCGCACGGCCACCTCGCTCAATCCCGGACCGGTCGACTCGACCACCAAGCTGGGCTGGGCGATGGTGAACGACGGGGTCGCCACCGTCGACCTGACCAAGGCGCCGAAGTCGAAGTTCCTCATCGTCTACGCGGTCAAGCTCGGACAGACCTCCGACAACCAGTTCCAGTCGAAGATCAACGAGATCGTCGTCACGGCCGGTTGACAGCCCGATCAACCAGGTCGCCGAGTTCGGGGAATAACCGACATCGGCCGTTGTTGAGCTGACTGAGTCGCAGGCTCCTCGACGAGCCGCCCTATCATCGTGCACGTCCTGGGGGTTTGCCGCCCGGGCCTGCGTGAGGAGATGTCGTGAGTCAGTTCGTGTCCATTCCGGCCGTCCAGCCCGGCCAGCAGCAGGCGGGCGACGACCGCATCCACGACGTGATCGTCGTCGGGTCCGGTCCGGCCGGATACACCGCGGCGATCTACCTGGCCCGCGCCGAACTCAAGCCACTGGTGTTCGAGGGGTACTCCTACGGGGGTGCGCTGATGAACACCACCGACGTGGAGAACTTCCCGGGTTTCCCGCAGGGCATCATGGGCCCCGATCTCATGGCCCAGATCCGCGAGCAGGCCGAGCGATTCGGGGCGGACCTGAGGACGGTGGACGCCGACGCGGTCGATCTGGACGGCCCGATCAAGACGGTCACCGTCGACGGCGTCGCGCATCGAGCCCGCGCGGTGGTGCTGGCCACCGGGTCGGCGGCACGGTACATCGGCTTGCCGGACGAGCAGCGTCTGATCGGGCGGGGCGTGTCCGCGTGCGCCACCTGTGACGGCTTCTTCTTCCGCGACCAGGACATCCTGGTGGTCGGTGGCGGTGACTCGGCGATGGAGGAGGCCACCTTCCTCACCCGGTTCGCCCGGTCGGTGACGGTTGTGCACCGGCGCGACGAGTTCCGGGCCAGCGCCATCATGCTCGACCGCGCGCGCAAGGACCCGAAGATCAAGTGGCTGACGAACGCGGTGATCACCGCCCTGCACGGCGAGACCAGCCTGACCGGGGTGACCGTGACGGACACCCGCACCGGGCAGACCAGTGAACTCGCCGCAACCGGGATGTTTGTCGCCATCGGTCACGATCCCCGATCGGAACTGTTCCGCGACCAGGTGGCCACCACCGACAAGGGTTATGTCCTGACCGGTCACCACGTGTCGGCCGTCGCATCCACCGGCACCGACGTCGAGGGCGTGTTCGCCTGTGGTGACCTGGTCGATCACACCTACCGGCAGGCCGTCACCGCCGCCGGAACGGGCTGCGCCGCCGCTCTGGACGCCCAGCATTACCTGGCCTCCCACCCCGCGCCGGAGGGGGCCGACGACATCATCGGGGCCGTTCATCCCAACGATCCCATGCCCGACGAACCCCGGGCAGCCTTCGAGGACGCGCTGAGCGTCTGAACCCGGCTCCGGCTCACCATCCACACAGGTAGCACCGACAGAGAAAGAGGGCCCCATGGCCACCGTGAAGGTCACCGACGACAGTTTCACCACCGACGTCCTGCAGTCCGACAAGCCCGTCATCGTCGACTTCTGGGCCGAGTGGTGCGGGCCCTGCCGGATGATCGCCCCGATCCTGGAGGAGATCGCCAGCAAGCACGAGGACAAGGTCACCGTGGCCAAGCTGGACATCGACGCGAACCCGCAGGTCGCGCAGCAGTACCAGATTCTGTCGATCCCCACCATGTTGGTGTTCAAGGGTGGTCAGCCGATCAAGCAGATCGTCGGCGCGAAGCCGAAGGCTGCCCTGCTCGCCGAGTTCGCCGACGTCCTGGCCTGAAGGGACGGCAGAGCCGCCGCAGTCCGG
>JBIOVW010000444.1:0-2387 GCA_044867945.1 Nakamurella sp.
CATCTGACACCTCCGGGTGATGATCGCCCCGACAGTGCGCCACGCGATCCGCATCAACGCCATCACCGCGCTCTTCGAGCACGTCACCGCCAGCCAGGCCACCTGATCATCGAAGAACCGGGTGTGCCCCGCGCCGTGGCGCGCCCACGGCACCGCGGCGACCACCACCCCATGAGCGCGACAGCGCACCCGCGGCGCGTCGGCCTCCAGTACCGCCTGCACCGTGCCCAGATCCAGGGCCCGCCACCGGCGCCGACCCTGCCCCTGGTCATAGCCGGGGCAGCGCCGCCCACATACCCCACACCGAGACCGCCGACCCCGAGCCGGCCGCGCATGCACGACCAGCACACCCTGCCGCTCGTCGAACTCGACCCGCTCGACCACGGCCTTCTCGACCCCGAGCAGCCCAGCCCATACCCTCGCGTTGCGCACGCCGTTCCCCGCCCATGATCGGTTCTCGGCCTGGTAACTGAAAATCGTAGGCAGGGACGGCGTGTCGCCCTACAAAACGCTCACGGCACCCACGGATGCGTCAGAAGAGCCGTGTTGCGCCCGGGTTCGGTCGGGGGTCGCTGGGAGGATCGGTGGGTGCAGGGACGGGCTGATCCGCAGCGCGAGATTCTGGATGTGGAGTCGGTGGCCGGGCATCTGCTGCCGCCGGGTGGGGTGTTCGCGTTCCTGGCCGCGCATCGCGGTGAGCTGTTTCCCGACCGGATGTTCGACGACCTGTTCGTCGCCGGCCGGGGGCGGCCGTCGGTGCCGGCTCAGGTCATCGCCTCGGTGATCGTGCTGCAGACCCTGCACGGGTTGTCGGACGAGGCCGCGGCGGAGGCGGTGCGGTTCGACCTGCGGTGGAAGGCGGCGTGCGGTTTAGCGATCACCGCGACCGGGTTTCACCCGACGACGTTGACCTACTGGCGGCGTCGGTTGCGGGATTCCGATCGCCCTAACCGGATCTTCGAGGTGGTCGGGCAGGTCATCGCCGAGACCGGGGTGCTGGCTGGGAAGACCCGCCGGGCGTTGGACTCCACGGTGCTCGACGACGCCGTGGCCACTCAGGACACCGTCACCCAGCTGATCGCGGCGATCCGCCGGGTGGGCCGGATGGTGCCCGGCGCGGCCGCGGTGATCGCCGAGCACTGCACCGGCCATGACTACACGCAGGCGGGCAAGCCGAGCATCGCCTGGGACGATCCGGCCGCGCGCGAGCAGCTGGTCGATGCGCTGGTCTCGGATGCGCACCGGCTGCTCGGGTATCTGCCCGAGCAGGAGCTCGACCATGCCCAGGCCGAGGCGGTGGCGTTGCTGGCGCTGGTCGCCGGGCAGGACGTCGAGCCCGCCGAGGGCTCGGACGGGACCGATGGGCGGTGGCGGATCGCGCGGAAGGTGGCCCCGGAGCGGGTGATCTCCACCGTGGATCCCGAGACCCGGCATGCGCACAAGACCCGCGCCCGGCATCAGGATGGCTACAAGGCGCATGTGAAGGTGGAGCCGGACACCGGGCTGATCACTGGGTGTGCGTTGACCCCGGCCGCCGGGCCGGTGCATTCCGACGCCGCGGTCGGGGTCGAGCTGCTGGCCGACGAACTCGACCCGGTCGAGGTGTTGGCCGATTCGGCCTACGGCACCGGCGAGCTGCTGGACACCCTGGAGCGGGCTGGGCATACCGCGATCATCAAGCCGTGGCCGCTGCGCCCGGCCGTGGACGGCGGATTCACCATCGACGACTTCACCGTCGACAAAGCGGCCGGCACGGTGACCTGCCCGAACCAGATCACTCGTCCGATCACCGGCACCCGGGCGGTGATCTTCGGGGCGGCCTGTCGAGACTGCCCGCTGCGCGACCGCTGCACCACCTCGGCCAAGGGGCGGACGCTGCGGCTGCACCCGCACGACGCCCTGCAGCGCGCGCACCGAGCCCGCGCCAAGGATCCGGAGTTCCAGGCGGTCTACCGGCAGCACCGGCCCATGGTCGAACGGTCGATCTCCTGGCTGGTCGCGGGCCGCAACCGGCGGCTGCGATTCCGCGGAACCCGCCTCAACAACCTGTGGCTGCACCACCGCGCCGCCGCGCTCAACCTGCGGCGCCTGCTGGCGCTCGGGCTCACCCGCAACGGCATCAGCTGGGCCCTCACCCCAGCCTGAACCCGGCTGCCAGCGCCCGCTTGACCGCCCGGGCACACCGGCGCACCCTCACCTCCGACGGGCAGGGCGAACTCGTTGTCACCCCCGCAAGGGGCGTTAACCGCCGCATCAACGGCCTTGAGAGGCCCTGCCCGTCGCCGACCGCCCACGACACCCCTTGTTCAGGGCTGTCCTAGCGCACTGGCAAGCTGACGGGTTGTGGAAGCTCACGTCCTCCTTGCCGACTTCGCCCAGGCCGACGC
>JBIOVW010000445.1:0-17932 GCA_044867945.1 Nakamurella sp.
GGTCGGCGGCCGCGCTGGCCGAGGTGTTCCCGCGGGCCGTCGACGGGCAGGTCGTGCTGCTGCCACGGTCGGATCTGGCCCCGTCGAACCTGCCGGATGCGTTGGCCGGCAAGGGGTACCTGGTGGATGCCGTGGTGGCCTACCGGACGGTGGTCCGGCCCCCCGCCCCGGACGTCGCCGCCAGGCTGTCCGCGGGTGCCTTCGACGCGGTGCTGCTGACCTCGCCCAGCACCGTGCTCGCACTGCAGGGCATTTCGATGCCGGCAGGCACCGCGCTCGGCGCGATCGGCGAACCCACCCGGGCCGCCGCCATCGCGGCCGGCCGCCGGATCTCGTTCGTCACCGAGGAACCCACCGCGGTCGGCCTGGTCGCCGCCCTGATCAACCACGCCCGCTGCACCCAGGAGGCCTGATGTTCCCCACGGTCCGCCCCCGGCGGCTACGGCGCACCGCGCCGATCCGCCGGCTCGTCGCCGAAACCCGGCTGCACCCGGCCGACCTGGTGCTGCCGCTGTTCGTCAAGCAGTCGCTGACCGAGCCGGCCGCGTTGACCTCCATGCCCGGTGTGCTGCAGCACACCCGCGATTCCCTGCGGAAGGCGGCCGCCGAGGCGGTCGAGGCCGGAGTCGGAGGGCTGATGGTGTTCGGGGTGCCGTCGGTTCGGGACGCGGTCGGTTCGCAGGCCACCGACCCTTCCGGCGTGTTGAACGTCGCGATGGCGGACCTGCGCGCCGAGGTGGGTGACGCCACCGTGCTGATGGCCGACCTGTGCCTGGACGAGTTCACCGACCACGGGCA
Organism: Nakamurella sp.; assembly: GCA_044867945.1. GTDB lineage: Bacteria > Actinomycetota > Actinomycetes > Mycobacteriales > Nakamurellaceae > Nakamurella. The sequence continues at coordinate 799 of JBIOVW010000445.1, forward strand.
CTGCGGCGTGCTCACCGCGACCGGGGCGGTCGACAACGACGCCACCTTGCTGCGGTACCGCGAGATGGCCGTCGCCCTGGCCGAATCGGGCAGCGACATGGTCGGCACCTCCGGCATGATGGACGGCCAGGTCGGTGCCGTCCGGGACGCCCTGGACGCGGCCGGTGACCTGGACACGGCGGTGTTCGCCTACGGCGCCAAGTACGCCTCTGCCTTCTACGGCCCGTTCCGGGAGGCCGTCGACTCCGCGCTGCAGGGCGACCGGCGCACTTACCAGCAGGACCCGGCGAACCGGCGGGAGGCGGCGCGCGAGGTCGCGCTGGACGTCGCGGAGGGTGCGGACCTGGTCATGGTCAAGCCGGCCATGGCCTACCTGGATCTGGTGGCCGACGTGGCCGCTGTGACGACGGTACCGGTCGCCGCGTATCAGGTGTCGGGCGAGTACTCGATGATCGAGGCTGCCGCGGCCAACGGCTGGATCGACCGGAACCGGGCGATCGCCGAGACGTTGACCGGCATCCGCCGGGCCGGTGCGCAGATCGTGCTGACCTACTGGGCGGCCGAGGTGGCGGCGACACTGTCCGCCGGGAGGGACTTCTCGTGAGCGAGGCTTGCCGAGCGAACGATCAACACGGACGCCGGCGCCGCATCCGGGTGGCCGAGCGTGCGAGGCGATCCGGAAAGGCGGAGGCGTGAGCGAGGCTTGCCGAGCGAACCATCGACACGGACGCCGGCGCCGTATCCGGGTGGCCGAGCGTGCGAGGCGATCCGGAAAGGCGGAGGCGTGAGCACGTCGGTTGTCGAGGCCAGCGCGGCACTGTTCGAGAGGGCGCTGCGGGTCACCCCGGGCGGGGTGAACTCGCCGGTGCGGGCGTTCCGGTCGGTGGGCGGTACCCCGCGGTTCATGGTGTCGGGCAGCGGGGCGCGGATCACCGACGCGGATGGCAACAGCTACGTCGATCTGGTCGGCTCGTGGGGGCCGATGATCCTCGGTCACGGGCATCCGGCCGTGCTGGAGGCCGTCACCGAGGCCGCTTCTCGGGGTTTGTCGTTCGGCACTCCCGGTCCCGGCGAGGTGCTGCTCGCCGAGGAGATCGTGGCGCGGGTCGGTCCGGTGCAGCAGGTCCGACTGGTCTCCTCGGGCACCGAGGCGACCATGTCCGCGGTCCGGTTGGCCCGCGGGTTCACCGGCCGGCCGAGGATCGTCAAGTTCGCCGGCTGTTACCACGGGCACGTGGATGCGCTGCTGGCCGCCGCCGGCTCGGGGGTGGCGACCTTCGCGCTGCCGGACTCCCCCGGGGTCACCGCGGCGACCACCGCCGAGGTCATCGTGCTGCCCTACAACGACCTGGACGCGTTGCGCGCCGCGTTCGTCGCGCACCCGGGTGAGATCGCCGCGATCATCGTGGAGGCCGCCGCCGCGAACATGGGGGTTGTGCCCCCGCACCCCGGATACACCGCGGGGCTGGCCGAGATCGCCCATGGGGACGGCGCTCTGCTGATCACCGACGAGGTGATGACCGGGTTCCGGGTCGGCCCGTCCGGCATGTACGGGCTGGACGGCGCCGTCGAGGGCTGGCAACCGGACCTGATGACGTTCGGCAAGGTGATCGGTGGTGGGCTGCCGGTCGGCGCGTTCGGCGGGCGCGGCGACATCATGGACATGCTCGCCCCGCACGGGCCGGTGTACCAGGCCGGGACGTTGTCCGGGAACCCGATCGCCACCGCCGCCGGCCTGACCACCCTGCGGCACTGCACGCCCGCGGTATACGCACACTTGAACGCGACCGCTTCCGTCGTCGGGGACCTGGTGTCGACCGAGTTGGCGAAGGCCGGAGTGCCGCACCGACTGCAGCGGGCCGGGAACCTGTTCTCGATCTTCTTCGCCGAGCACGAGGTGGCCAACTTCGATCAGGCCCGCGGTCAGTCAACGGTCGCGTTCTCGGCGTTCTTTCATGCGATGCTGGATGCCGGGGTGTACCTACCGCCGTCCGCGTTCGAGGCCTGGTTCGTCTCGGCCGCGCACGACGATGCGGCGCTGGACACGATCGCCGCGGCGTTGCCGGGTGCGGCGCGCGCGGCGGCGCGGGCGCTTGGCTGAACTCTGGGCCGATCGACCGCGACCGCGCTGATCCAACCGTCAAATACGCGCCGGATTCGTCCGGTTCGGTGACGCTTCGATCAGCGCGGCCGGTGGGGTGGGGGCCGCCACCGGCGCTGCGCTGATCCAATCGTCACTCTCGCGCCGGATTCGTCCGGTTCGGTGACGCCTCGATCAGCGCAGCCGAGGCCCGCGCCTGCTTCGCGGCCGAACCCGCGTCCAATGCCCGACTCGGCCCTGTTTGGGCACGGTGTTGTTCAGCCCACCAAGGCTGTGGAAACCGCCGCGCTGATCCGTCGAACCTCCTGGGGTCGAAATGTCCGATAGCTCCCACCATCGTCGGGAGCGCCTTGGCGCCACGCTGATCCACCGGCGAAACCGTGCCCGATTTGCTCGGGTCAGCGTCAAAGACCAGCGCGGCAGTCTGGGAGCCAGGCTCACTCAGATTTCGAGCCCGCCCGACCTGCCGGAGTCGTCGGAACAACGGTCCGCGCGCCCCAGCCGACGCTGTCGGTGCCCGGTGGAAGGATCGGGCCATGCCACCGCGACGACGCACCGCAGCTCCGCCGATCGATGTTGACGACCTCCGAACCCGCCTGGGTCTGGGCAAGATCGTCCGGGTCGCGATCGCGAACGGCGCCCAGTTCCCGCCGGGGTCGGTGGGGCGGGTGCGCCGGATCGGTGATCCCGAGATCGACGGCGAGGAGTACATCCAGGTGGAGCTGACCGTCAACGGCACCAAGGATCTGTTGCCCTTCGCGCCTGCGGACCTGACGACGCCGAGCAAAGGCTCAGGAACGAATGGGGGGTCGGTGCCGGTGCGGGCGAACGGTGTCCCGCCGACCCGGGCCGACGGTGCGGCGCCACGAACCAATGGTGCGGCACAACCGGGCGGGGGTGGCAGCTCACGCACCGGCGCGCTCGGCGCCACGAAAGCTCCTCTTGCGCCACCGGATCCGTCCGCCGCATCGGCTCCGGTCGAGCGCATCTCGTACGCCATGCAGATGGGACCACCCGAGACCGAACCGGACACCGGGCCGTCGCCGGCGACAGACCGACCCATCGAGTCGCCGCCCCGCCCGAAACCCACCCGTGCGAAGCCCGCCGCCAAACGCCGCGGCCCGCCGGTGACGATCAGCATCGGCACCACAGACGCCGACCCGCCGCAGTGGCGGATCGAGGCGAAGGTCGGGTCGAAGATGGTGCTGCGCAACGGATCGGTGCCGCCGGCGCGAGTGTGGGAGCTGGTCGGCATGCTCGGCGACGAGACCCTCAGCCGGGCGGTCGGCAGCGTGCTGGACGAGCAACGGCAGGCAGCCCAGTCCCGGGCCGACGCCCTGACCGCGGAACTGGCCCGGGTACAGGCAGAACTTGCCGAACTGCCCGAACCGGCGTCCGCCCCCTGACCGCCGACATGCCCGACTACCGGCAACCCCTGGAGTTCGGCACGTTTCTGACGCCGAGCAACGCCCCCGCTACCGAGACGGTCGAGCACGCGGTGCTGTGCGAGCGCCTCGGCTACGACCTGGTCACCTTCCAGGACCACCCCTACCAGCCAAGGTTCCTGGACACCTGGACACTGCTGACGTGGGTGGCCGCCCGCACCGAACGGATCCGGGTGTCCGGGAACGTGCTCAACCTGCCGTTGCGGCAGCCGGCCGTGCTCGCCCGGGCGTCGGCCAGCCTGGACCTGCTGTCCGGCGGGCGGTTCGACCTGGCTCTGGGCGCCGGTGGGTTCTGGGACGCGATCGAGGCGATGGGCGGACCGCGGCGGGCGCCGGCGGAGGCCGTGCAGGCCATGTCCGAGGCACTCGAGATCATCAGGGGCATCTGGGCAGCTGACGATCGCCGGCCGCTGCGTGTGACGGGCCAGCACTATCGGGTCACGGGCGCCAAACGCGGCCCCTCGCCCGGCCGGAACATCCCGATCGTCCTCGGTGCCTACGGACCCCGCATGCTCCGACTGATCGGTCGGCAGGCCGACGGTTGGCTGCCCTCCCTACCCGCGCTGCCGCCCGGTGGACTCCAGCAGGGCAACGCCCGGATCGACGCAGCGGCGCAGGACGCGGGCCGGGATCCGGCGACGATCCGCCGCTGGCTCAATCTCCCCGGCGCGATCGCGCCCGAATCAACCGGCCCGCTGCAGGGTCCGGTACGGCGGTGGGTGGAGGAACTGACCGCATTCGCCCTGGCCGACGGCGTAAGCACGTTCATCCTCTCGTCCGACGACGAGCGGATGTTGCGCGCGTTCGCGCAGGAAGTCGCGCCTGCGGTGCGGGCTGCCGTCGAGGCGGCGCGCGGGTCAGGCTGAGCCCGGTGTGAGCGTCGCGCCCCGTTCGGCCGCGACCAACTCGCCCCGCTGCACGCCCACGGCCACATCACCCTGGGTGTCGGTGCGCAGGATCGTGCGTGTCCCGGCCCGGGCCAGCAGGTCGAGCGCCGTCGCCGACGGGTGCCCGTAGTCGTTGTCCGCGCCAACCCCGATCACCGCGGCGGTCGGCGACACCTCGTCCACGAATCGTGGCAGCAGGTCCGCCGATCCATGGTGCGGCACCTTCAGCACATCCGCCTTCAGGTCCGCGCGGGCGTTGAGCAGCCCCTGCTGCGCCTCGATCTCGATATCTCCGGAAAGCAGCACCCGGAACCCGGCGACGTCCGCCATGATCACCAGCGAATCGTTGTTCGGGTCCGAGTCGGTGCCGTGGAACTCCCGGTCCGGTCCCACCACCGTCAGGGCGGCCGCGCCCGTGGCGAACCGGTCACCCGGTCGGAACTGCACGACCGGCACTCCTCGTGCCTGCGCCGCCTGGTTGACGGCGCGCCAGGCGGCAGCCGGTTCCCGACCGGGACCGACCGCGATCGCGCCGACGCTTCGGCCGTCCATGGCGCCGGCCAGCCCGTCCACATGATCGGCGTGCAGGTGGGTCAGCACGACGAGCGCGACGCTGCCGATGCCGAGGCGGGACAGGCAGCCGTCGACAAGGCCGGGTTCCGGACCGGTGTCGACAACGATCGCGGTACCGGGTTCACCGGTGGCCAGCACCAGCGTGTCACCCTGCCCGACCTCGCAGGCGACCAGCATCCACTCGTCGATTGGCCAGCCCGGCGCCCACACCCGGGCCGGGATCAGGATCAGCGTCGCGCCCGCCCACCCGGCGACGACGATCAGCCGAAACCATTTGCGCCGCAGCAGCAGAACAACGGCGATCGTGCCCACCGCCAGTATCGTCGCCCCCGTCGGGGTGGCCGGCCAGGGCACGGTCGCGGTTGGCCAGCGGGCCAAGGTGTGTGCCACCCAGGCGATCCAGTTCAGTGGCGGCGCAACCAGTTCGGCCACCAGTTCGGCCAGGCCGGGCCACCAGGGACCGGCGAGGGCGCACAACATGCCGAGCACCAGGGCGACACCGACCACCGGCGCGACCAGCAGGTTGGCCAGCACGCCGACCACCGAGATCGACCCGGAGATCAGCACGATCACCGGCATGGTGACCACCTGCGCGGCGAACGGGATGGCGAGCAGGTCGGCCCAGCCTGGCGGTACGCCACGCCGTTGCAGTACCGCCGACCAGACCGGGGCGAGCAGGATCAGCCCGCCGGTCGCCAGGACCGACAGCGCAAACCCTGCGCTGACCGCCAGGTCGGAGTCGATCAGCAGCAACGCGATTACCGCCGCCGCGAGCGCGGGCAGGCTCGATCGGGTGCGCCCGGCGAACAGCGCGGACACCCCGATGCCGCCCATCACCGCGGCGCGCAGCACCGACGGCGCCGGACCGACCAGGATCACCAACCCGACCAGGGTGCCGGCGGCGCCGACGGCGGCGGTCCGCGGACCGAACCGGCGCAGGACGACGATCACCACCCCGCACAGGATCGCGAAGTGCGATCCGGACACCGCCAGCAGGTGACTCACGCCCGTCGTCTTCGCGTCCGCGTCGAGTCGCTCGTCGATGCCGCCGGTGTCGCCGACGACCAGGCCGGGAAGCAGCCCCGCCGCGTCCCCGTCGAGCCCGCCCGCGGTCTCGTGCAGCGCGGTCCGGATCGCGCCGGCGACCTCGTACGCCGTCGATGCGCCGTTCAGGACGCCGGGCGGATCCCGGGCGGTGAGCGAGGTCGTGGGCAGCCCACCGAAGCTCGATGCGGTGAGCCGACCCGCGGTGTGGATCGTGGTACCGGGAAGCAGGCCGGCCCAGGCGGACCCGGTGCCCATCACCGCGACGCCGACGGTGGTGCTCGATCGGGTTCCGGCAATGTCGGCGGTGCTGACGTCGAGATCCACCCGCCACCGTCGTTGGTCCCCGTCGCCGGCGGTGGCATCTGGCGGTGTGAAGCCGGTAGGGACCAGCCGCGGAAAGGCCGCCACCGTGCCGGTGAGGTGCACCCAGGACCGTTGCTCCGCGGCGAGCGCGACCGGGTCGGCGGCGCGTTCGGTCTGGCGCAGACCGGTGACCGTCGCCGCGGCGATGAGGAAGGCCAGCGCCGGCAGCCACAGGGTCCAGCCGACCGGCCGGAAGATGGCCCCGATCAGTACGCCCAGTGCGGCGAGAGTGCCCGTCCACCACGCGATCTGGGTGCCGAACAGGACGCCGAGCAGCGTGCCCATCCATAGCGTGAGGGCGGCCGGCACCAGGCGCAGGTCGGGCGGGACCGCGTTCTCGTCGTCCTGTGCGGCGCGGAACACCCGTCAGTCCACCGTGACCAGGGCGGCGATCTGCGCGTAACGGGACGGGCCGATCCCGCTGATCTCCTGCAGTTGCTCGATGCTCGTGAACGTTCCGTTCGTCTCGCGCCAGGCGATGATGTTCTGCGCCATCACCGGCCCGACACCGGGCAGGGTGTCCAGCGCGGCCTCGTCGGCGGTGTTCAGGTTGACCAGACCCGCTGCACCCGCCGCCGAGCCGGTCGAGCCGGCTCCGACCTGGCCTTGCGGAGAGGACGCTGCTGCCGGCGCCGGGGTGTCGGCCACCACGACCGAGTCACCGTCGGCCAGCTTCGCGGCCAGATTCATCCCGGTCAGGTCCGCACCGGGCTGAGTGCCGCCGGCCGAACTGATCGCATCGGCCACGCGCGAGTCTACCGGCAGCCGCACGACACCCGGGTTGACCACGAGACCGGTGACCGACACGAGTATCTCGCCGACCGTCGGTGCGGTGGTGGTCGATCCGGATGAAGAAGGAGCCACTATTCCGCTCGGCGACGCGGACACCTCGGATACCGCAGCCACCACCGAGGTTTCGATCGGCCGCGGCTCGGGCCGGTCCCGCCATACCCCGATCGCCGTGGCCACCGCGGCCATCGCCGCGACGAGGATCAGCACGATCATTCCGCGCCGGCCGGGGTCGAGTCGGGCGTTGCGCAGCGGCTCCGGCACCCAGAGTTCGGCGAATCGCCCCCATCGTCCGTTGATCCGGTACCGGCGGGGCCGGGTCGCACCGTCGGGATCGTCGGAATCATCGGGGGGTGGGCCGATGTCGGGAATTGCCTGGTCTGCCGGCTCGTCCGCGGGTCGAAGCGGCGTCTTCGGATCGGGGCCCGGCGCCCCGATACCCGGACTCGCCGCCGGTGGGTCGCCGCCCGGTTGCCGGTCGGGCTCGGGGTCCGGTGTGCGATGGCGGCCGCCCGGTGGCGCCCACCTCGCGAAGAGGTCGTCCTCCTGCGTATCGTCCGGTTCGGGCGCCGCCCTGATCTCGGGTACCCACCCACCCAATCCGGCACCCGCCTGGGGCACCCCGGTCCCGGACTGTGCGGCAACTTCCGTTGTCGAGCGACGCCGCAAGGGCGCCAGGCGGTCTCGTGGATCACGTCGGGCACGCACCTCACCGACGCTAAACCTCCGACGACCTACCCGCGATCCGCCGACGTGGAATGTGGATGGAATTCGGCCATGTGGACAAGTCAGCGGTCACGGCAGGGATGGTCACCCCAAGCGTGCATGCAGCAGATCCGCGATCATTCCGCCACCGCGACGATCGCCCGGGCCAGCGTGTCCGCCGCACCCACCGGCGCCTGCGGCAGCATCAGCGACGGCTCGACCAGCTCCAGTTCCAGCACCGCCGGTGCGCCGTCGTCACCGACCACGAGATCGACCCGGGCATAGAGCAACTCGTCCCGCGCGAACGGGATCGCGTCCAGCACCGCCTCCGCCACCTCACGCTCGGCGGTCGAGGCCGTTGTCGCGTGCAGCTTCTCGGTGGCGAACAGCTTGTCATCGTTGGCCCGCTCCCCAGGCACCAGCAGGGCAGCCTTGGTGGCGGCGTGGCTGTACCGGCCGCCGAGGAAGACCATCGCGGTCTCGCCCCGCTCGTCGACGCTGCGCACGTAGGGCTGCACCATGATCGTCCGGCCGCGATCCAGCAGCCGGCGGGCGTGACCCAATGCCACCGCCTGCTCATCCACCGCGTACCGGGCGGTGTTGCGGCTGCCGGCCGAGACGGTCGGCTTGACCACGAACGGCACACCGTCGGGTAACACCGGATCGTCCCCCGGGCCGAAGAAGGACGTGGGTACCACCGGAAGTCCGAGCCCGGCAAGATCGCGCAGGTACACCTTGTCGCTGTTCCAGCGGACGACATCGGGCCGGTTCCGCAGCCGGGTGACCGCGTCGGTGGCCGACACCCAGGCCAGGAACTCGTCCCGGCGCATCGTGTAGTCCCAGGTGGAGCGGAGCACGACCACGTCGAACGACGCCCAGTCCGACGACGGGTCGTCCCACACCTGCACCGACGCGTCCGCGCCCAGCGAGGCGAGGGCGGGCAGCAGGAAGACCTCGTCGTCGTCGGTACCCAGCGCCGCAGTGGCGGACACGATCGCAACACGCATCGGCCGAGGGTAGCGATCGGCGATGTCCGGCCGTCAGGTGCCCGCGACCTGGTCCTCGCCCCGCGGCAGCACCAGCCCGCCGAGCCCGGCGTTGTAGGAGTGCAGCCGCCAGGCGCCGGCGTACCGGTGCAGCACGACCCAGTGACAGTTGCCGACGCCGATCAGGGTGCCCCAGGAGTGCTCGGGCAGCGCCAGCAGCCGGCCGGTGAGGCCGACGATGGTGCCGCCGTGCGACACCAGCAGCGCACGCGAAACTTCCCCATCATCGAGCTCGTCGACCACCGCTGCGGCCCGCGCGGCCACCTGCCAGCGGGACTCGCCGCCCGGTGGCGACGCGTGCGCCGAGGTGGTCCGCCAGTCGTTCCACTCCTGCACCCAGTCGGCGATCACCTCGTCCCGGGTCAGGCCCTCCCATTTGCCCATCGACGTCTCCCGCAACCGGGGATCGACCCCGACGTCGAGGCCGACCAGCGCCGCCACCGCATCGGCGGTCTCCCGGGCCCTGCCCATGTCGGATGAGACGATCACCTCCGGCCGCAGCGCCACCACCGACGGAGCCGCGTCCACCGCCTGATTTCGGCCGGCGTCGGACAGCGGGATGTCCCGGTGACCCTGCAGCCGCTGCGCGCGGTTCCAGGTGGTCTCGCCGTGTCGCATCAGGATGAGGTGCTCGAGGGTCATGCCGGATCGGGCAGAGCCTGGTCGACGAAGGGGATGACCGGGCAGTCCTTCCACAGCCGGTCCAGCGCGTAGAACACCCGTTCCTCCGGATGCTGGACGTGCACGATGACGTCGAGGAAGTCCAGCAGCACCCATCGGCCGTCGCGCTGACCCTCCCGACGCGGCGGCCGGGCCCCGGCCTCCCGCATCTTCTCCTCGATCTCGTCCACGATTGCGCCGACCTGACGCTCGTTGGCCCCGGTGACGATCACGAACACGTCCGTGATGGCCAGCCGGTCCGAGACGTCCACCAGCAGGATGTCGCTCGCCTTCTTGTCGGCCGCGGCCTGGGCGGCCACCGTCGCCAGGTCGATGCTGGCCTGGGTAGCACTCATCCGTGTCCCCGATCTGATTCAGATTGATATAAACGGTGTTTCGCCACATACTGGACGACCCCGTCGGGCACCAGGTACCAGACCGGGGCCCCCGATCGGACCCGTTCCCGGCAGTCGGTCGAGGAGATCGCCAGCGCGGGCACCTCGAACAACGTCACCTGACCGCCGGGCAGCTGCGGGTCGTGCAGCTGGTACCCGGGCCGGGTCACCCCGATGAAATGCGCCAGCCCGGTGAGGTCCTCGTGGTCCTTCCAGGACAGGATCGCGGCCAACGCGTCCGCCCCGGTGATGAAGAACAGCTCGGCCCCGGGGTTGGCCTCCCGCAGGTCCGCCAGGGTGTCCCTGGTGTAGGTGGGACCGGGCCGGTCGATGTCCACCCGGGACACCCGGAATCGCGGATTGGACGCGGTCGCGATGACCGTCATCAGGTAGCGGTGCTCGGCACCGCTCTCCCCGCTTTTCTGCCAGGGGTTGCCGGTGGGCACGAAGATCACCTCGTCCAGCGAGAACTCGTGCGCCACTTCGGACGCCGCGACCAGGTGGCCGTGATGGATCGGGTCGAAGGTGCCGCCCATCACCCCGATCCGGCGGGCGCCGGGCACGGTCATCCACGAACCGGACGGGTCACGAGGCCGCCCGGATCTGCCCGTTCCCGGTGATCACGTACTTCGTGCTGGTCAACTCGGCCAGCCCCATCGGACCCCGGGCGTGCAGCTTCTGCGTGGAGATGCCGATCTCCGCGCCGAAGCCGAACTCGCCACCGTCGGTGAACGCGGTTGACGCGTTGACCATCACCGCCGCCGCGTCGACCCGGGCGGTGAACCGATCCGCCGCCGCGAGCGAGGAGGTTACGATCGCCTCGGTGTGGCCGGTGCCGTGCGCGGCGATGTGCTCGATCGCCGCATCGACGTCCGGAACGACGGCCGCGGCGATGTCCAGGGACAGGAACTCGGTGTCGTAGTCCTCGTCGGTGGCGGGCACCACCCCGGGCACCTCGCCGACAAGATCGCGGACCGCGGCGTCGGCGTGCACGACCACCCCGGCCTCCCGCAGCGCCGCCACCGCGAGCGGCACGAAGGCGGCCGCGGCGTCCGCGTGCACCAGCAGAGTCTCCGCGGCGTTGCACACGGACGGGCGACGGGCCTTGGAGTTCACCAGGATCTGCAGCGCCATGGTGTGGTCGGCGTCGGCGTCCACGTACACGTGGCAGTTCCCGACGCCGGTTTCGATCACCGGCACCGTGGACCCGTTGACGACCGCCTGAATCAGGCCGGCGCCGCCCCGCGGGATGATCACGTCGACCAGGCCGCGCGCGGTCATCAGATGCCTGACCGACTCCCGGTCGGTGCCCGGCACCAGCTGCACGGTGTCCGCGGGCAGGTTCGCCGCCGCCGCGCTGTCGGACAGGATCGACACCAGGACCTTGTTCGACTCGTACGCCGACGCGGACCCGCGCAGCAGCGCGGCGTTCCCCGCCTTCAGGGCGATCCCGGCGGCGTCCACGGTCACGTTGGGCCGGGCCTCGTAGACGATCGCGACGACGCCCATCGGCACCCGCACCTGAGACAGCTTCAGCCCGTTCGGCAGGACCGAACCGCGCACCACGGTGCCGACCGGATCCGGTAGCCCGGCGAGCTCGCGCAGGCCACCGGCCATCGCGTCGACCCGGGACACGGTCAGCCGCAGCCGGTCCACCAGTGAATCGGGTATCGATGCTGCCACAGCCGCCGCGACGTCTTGCTCATTGGCGGCCAGGATCTCCGCCCGCCGATCCAGCAGGGCGTCGGCCATCGACCGCAGCGCACCGTCCTTCACCGCGCGGGTCGCCACCGCCATCTCGGCGGCGGCCGCCCGGGCCCGGCGGGCGGACTCAAGGACCTGCTCGCGGGTGGCCGGCACCGTCTCCCGCTTGGCGCCCACGGCCGTCTCGATCGGCTGCTCAAGAATGGACATTCTCCGACCCTTCGCTGCGCTGCGTGTTGGCTACTGACTCGACGATAGATTGCGGCACGGCCACCAGGTCGTCGGCGTGCACGACCGGGTGCCGCAGCTCGGCGGTCAGCTCGGACAGCGAGCGGCCGATGATTCCCGGCAGCTCACCCGCGTCGTGGCCGACGAAACCGCGGGCCACGATCTCACCGGACGGGGCCAGCAGGTCGACCACGTCGCCGGATTCGAAGTCGCCGAAGAAGTGCGTGATTCCGGCCGGCAGCAGCGACTTGCGCCGATTCACCACCGCGTGCACCGCACCCTGGTCCAGCCCGATCGAACCGGCGGACGTGGCGGCGTGCTGCAGCCAGAACAGCCGGGCCGGCGTGCGCCGCGTCGCCGGCGCGAACGCGGTGCCCACCGTCGGCCCGGGGCGCGCGCCGTCCGACCCCGGATCGGTCATCGCCAGCGCCTCCCGCGCCTGCGCCGCCGAGGCCAACAGCACGGGGATGCCGGCCCCGGTCGCGGTCAGCGCCGAGGTCAGCTTGGACTCCATCCCGCCGGTGCCGACGTCGCTGCCGGAGGAGGCGATGCCGATGCCGGCCAGCACGGCGGCGTCCGGCACCTCCGGCACCGGCGATGAGCCGGGCAGCCGGGGGTCGCCGTCGTACAGCGCGTCGACGTCGGACAGCAGGATCAGCGCCTGCGCGCCGACCAGGTGCGCGACCAGCGCGGCCAGCCGATCGTTGTCGCCGAACTTGATCTCCGCGGTGGCCACGGTGTCGTTCTCGTTCACAACCGGCACGACCCCGAACGAAAGCAGCTTGCCGAACGTGTGCTGGGCATTGCGATAGTGCGCCCGGCGAACAACGTCATCGCTGGTCAGCAGTACCTGCCCGACGGTCAACCGGTATCGGGCGAACGAGGAGGCGTACCGGTGGGCGAGCAGCTGCTGCCCCACCGAGGCGGCCGCCTGCTGGGTGGCCAGGTCCCGCGGCCGCCGGGACAGGCCCAGCGGGGACAGCCCGGCGGCAATCGCCCCGGACGACACCAGCACCACCTGCGATCCGGCCGCGACCCGCGCGGCCACCGCGTCCACCAGGGCGTCCAACCGGGCCGGGTCCAGCCCGCCGGCCGCGGTGGTGAGCGAGGACGAGCCCACCTTGACGACCACGATCCTGGCCCCGCCGATGGCCAATCGGGGCGCGGACAGCGCCTGCTCGACTGTCACGAGCCGGGCCCGGCCGCTCGGTCGTCGGTCGAATCCAGCCAGTGCCCCTCGACGTCCAGTCCGCGCCGGAGCCGGTGCAGCGCCTTGCGTTCGGCGGCGCCGATCCGATCACTTCGGGCGAGCCGCTGGTCGGTGCCCCGGGCAGTGGGGACGGTGTCCACCCCGGCGAGCGTGGTGGGCTCCCAGTCGAAGGTGACGTCGGCGATGGTGACCGGCGCGCCGGGCCGGGCCCCGATCGCCGCCAACTGCTCCTCCACGCCGAGCCGGGCCAGCCGGTCGGCCAGATAGCCGATGGCCTCCTCGTTGCCGAAGTCGGTCTGTCGGATCCACCGTTCGGGGCGGGCGCCGGTGACGATGAAGCCGCCCTCCACGTCGGGATCAACCGCGACCTGGAAGTCCTCGGAATCCACGGGTTTGGGCCGCATCACCATCCGCGGCGCCGGTGCGGCCGGGCGGGCGGCCCGGTCTGCCGCGACGGCCTGCGCCATCGCGAACCTCAGCTCGGACAGCCCTTCATGGGTGACCGCGGAGATGAGGAACACCTGGTACCCGGCGGCCGTCAGGTCGGGCCGGACGAACTCGGCCAGCTCCCGCGCCTCGGGGACGTCGATCTTGTTGAGCACGACCAACCGGGGCTTGGAACCCAGGTCGGTGGCGAGCCCCGCGCCGTACTCGGCCAGCTCGAACTCCAGCGCCATGATGTCCGACATCGGATCCCGGCCGGGCTCGTAGGTGGCGCAGTCGACGACATGCACCAACACCGAGCACCGTTCGATGTGCCGCAGGAACTCCAGGCCCAAGCCCCTGCCCTGGCTGGCGCCGGGGATCAGGCCGGGCACGTCGGCGACCGTGAACACCTCGGACCCGGCGGTGACCACGCCCAGGTTGGGTTCCAGCGTGGTGAACGGATAGTCGGCGATCTTGGGCCGGGCCGCGGACAGCACCGAGACCAGCGACGACTTGCCGGCGCTCGGGAAGCCGACCAGGCCGACGTCGGCGACCGACTTGAGCTCCAACACCACCTCGGCGGCCCCGCCCGGTTCGCCGAGCAGGGCGAACCCGGGTGCCTTGCGCGCCCGGGAGGACAGCGCCGCGTTGCCGAGACCACCACGACCGCCGTTGGCCGCTATGTACCGGGAGCCGGCGCCGACCAGGTCGGCCAGCACGGTGCCGTCCGGCGTCAGGACCACCGTGCCCGACGGGACCTTGAGTTCCAGGCCTTCGCCGTTGGCGCCGTCCTTGTGATCCCCCTGGCCGGGGCGACCGTTGCCGGCCTTGGCATGTGGGCGGTAGTGGAAGTCCAGCAGGGTGTGCACGTTGTCGTCGACGACGAGGGTGACGTCACCGCCGTTCCCGCCGTTGCCGCCGTCCGGCCCGCCGAGCGGCTTGAACTTCTCCCGGTGCACGGAGGCGCACCCGTGACCGCCGTTGCCGGCCTGCAGATGCAGCACCGCGTGGTCCACGAATCGGGCCACGGCGCGCCTCCTTTCCTTCACGGGCGGTGGAACGCACGAAAGGGGCGGTCCCGTCGAGACGGGCCGCCCCTGTCGAGGAACTTCGATTGCGTCAGACGGCGGCCGGCTCCTGCGCGGACGGCCCCGGCGCCACGATGTTGACGGTCTTGCGGCCACGCTTGGTGCCGAATGCCACCTCGCCCGCGACCAGTGCGAACAGGGTGTCGTCGCGGCCTCGGCCGACGCCCTCGCCCGGGTGGAACTTGGTACCGCGCTGCCGGATGATGATCTCGCCCGCGTTCACCGACTGACCGCCGAACCGCTTGACCCCGAGCCGCTGGGCGTTGGAGTCACGACCGTTGCGGGAGCTGGACGCGCCCTTCTTGTGTGCCATGACGGCGTCTCCCTCTCTTTACCTGATCAGTCGGCCGTGTTGACCGCAATGCCGGTGACCCGGACCTTGGTCAACGGCTGACGGTGACCCTGCCGCTTGTGGTAGCCGGTCTTGTTCTTGAACTTGTGGATGACGATCTTCGGGCCCTTGGTGTGCGCGAGCAGTTCGCCCGTGACGGCGACCTTGGCCAGTGACTCCGCGGAGGCGGTGATCGACGAGCCGTCCACCACCAGCACGGCCGGCAGGGTCACTGCGGCGCCCGGGTCGCCCTCGAGCTTCTCGACCTCGATGACGTCGCCCTCGGCGACCTTGTACTGCTTGCCGCCGGTCTTGACGATCGCGTACATCAGACGCGCCTTCCTGCCTGTTGCCGTGTCCGGTGTGGACCGAGCACGCCCCACCGTTGTCCATGCCTTTGGGTCACGCCCCATGAACACCGAACGGCGTTCCGTTCGCCCGTGCTCGGCGGGAGAACCAGGGCAGTACGAAGCACGCTGCGTCGCAGCGTGCCGATCGTCCAGAGTACGCGGCCCGGTCGGCCGGAGCAAACCGACCGGCCGCGCCGGATCAGGAGTGAGCGGTCACCGTGACGACCGCCGGGTCGCCGCCGTCCGGCCCATCGGACGGCCCGGCGGGTCGGGATGCCGCCCGCCGCGCCGGCCGGGCCTGCGCGTCGCCGTCGTCGCTGACCAGATAGCCGCCGGCCGGCTGATCGGGTGCCGACCCGTTGCCGTCGTCCGGTCCCTCGGCGACGACCATGTCCACCGCCGCGGCGGCGGACGGGGCACCGGCGGGGCGACCGGCGGCCCGCCGGCGACGCATGGGCCGTGCCGGTTGATCCGCCGGCGCGACCGACGACTCGGGCTCGATCACGACAACGACCGGGTCCGCCTCGGGCCGGGCAGCGGCCGGCTCCACCTCGAGCACGACCTGGCCACCGGACGCCGCGTCGGCCAGGACCGTTTCTTCGGTCCGACCGTCCGTGGCGTCCTCGACCGGCTCGCCGGCCTCGTCGGCGAACTCGGCAGCCGCCACCGCCGCCTCGGCGACGGCCACCACCAGGTCCGCCTCGTGCTCGACCGGGCCGTCGTGCTCCGCCGCGAACCCGGCCGCCTCGGTGTCGTGCGGCAGCAGCAGCGGGGGAGGCTTCGGTCCGCGCGGGTCGGGCCGACGACCCGCGTTCAACTCCACCCGGGGGATGACGATCTCCTCCACGACCGGCGCCGTCCGGCCGCCGTCCCGGCCGCGGCGCCGGCCCTTGCCGCGACGTTCGGCGGTCTGCGCCTGCTCGGGCGCGGTGGCCACCGGCAGGTCGTGCAGCACGAGCCCCCGGCCGCCGCAGTGCGGGCACGGCTCGGAGAACGCCTCGACCAGCCCGGTGCCCATGCGCTTGCGGGTCATCTGCACCAAACCCAACGAGGTGACCTCGGCGACCTGGTGGCGTGTTCGGTCCCGACCCAGCGCCTCGGTCAGCCGGCGGAGCACGAGTTCACGGTTCGATTCCAGCACCATGTCGATGAAATCGACGACGATGATGCCGCCGATGTCCCGTAGCCGCAGTTGCCGAACGATCTCCTCGGCCGCTTCCAGGTTGTTCTTGGTGACCGTCTCCTCGAGGTTGCCCCCCGAACCCGTGTACTTGCCGGTGTTGACGTCGACGACGGTCATCGCCTCGGTGCGGTCGATGATCAGGGACCCACCCGAGGGCAGATGCACCTTGCGTTCGAGAGCCTTGGTGATCTGCTCGTCGATCCGGTAGTTCGCGAACACGTCCTGGCCGTCGTTGTCCCAGCGGACCAGCCGGTTGGCAAGCTCCGGCGCGACCGCGTTGACGTAGTCGGAGACGGGCTCCCACGCGTCCTCACCGTCCACCACGAGGCGGCTGATGTCCGAGTTGAACAGGTCACGGACGACCTTGATCAACGTGCCCGGCTCGGCGTACAGCGGAGTGGGCGCACTGCCCTTTGCCTCGGACCGCCGGGAGATCTCCTCCCACTGCGCCTTGAGCCGCTCGACGTCGCGGGCCAGCTCCTCCTCGGGCACCCCCTCGGCGGCGGTACGGATGATCACTCCGGCATCCTCGGGCACGATCCGGTCCAGGATCGCCTTGAGCCGCTTGCGTTCGGTGTCCGGCAGCTTGCGGGAGATGCCGGT
>JBIOVW010000446.1:0-5792 GCA_044867945.1 Nakamurella sp.
CCGACATGTTGCTCCAGCAGATCGGTCGGCAGCTGGCGCCCGAGGGACGGGTGGTCATCTCAGTCCCGAACTTCGGGCACTGGTATCCCCGGCTGCGTACCCTGCTCGGCATCTTCGACTACGACCAGCGCGGCATCCTCGACAAGACCCACGTCCGATTCTTCACCCGGCGAAGCCTGCTGCGGATGGTGCGTCGCAACGGCTTCACGGTGATCGGCATGCGCGTGACCGGGTCCCCGCTGGACCTGCTGGGCAACTCCAGCCGGCCGGTCCGCCGGGTGGTCGCCGCCATCGATCGAGTCCTGGTCAAACTGCGGCCGACCCTGTTCGGATACCAGTTCCTCCTCGAACTGCAAACCAGGACGCCGCGCCGCAGCGTCACCTACAGACGCCATGCCGACGCTGCCGAACCGACCGCCGTCCAGCACCCGACACCGAGCCTGTAGGCAACGATGCCGAATCGACCGGTGAGCGTGATCCCGGACGAGCTGAGTCAAGCCCGGGTTGCCACCCATGGCGGCCCGCGATTCCAGCCATGGGTGTTGCCGGCGCGCCTGTTCTGGCCGCTGAACACCGGGCTCGTCGCCTGCTGCATGCTCGTCGTCGGCTACTACGGGCGGCGGGTGTTCCTGTGGTCCGACGACTACGTGTTCCTGCTCGATGCATACCGGGTCCCGCTGAGCCTGGATCTGCTGAAGTCACCGTTGTTCGGGCACTTCTCCCCCGTCTCGCAGCTTGTCGACAGCCTGGTTTCGGCCGATCTGCCGACCCATCCGTGGCTGATCCGGGCGATCCTGTTGCTGTTGTCGCTGGTTGTGGTCGCCTCGACCGCCTTCCTGATGGTCAGCCTGTTCGATCGAACCTGGCTGACGCTGATCGGCACCGCACTCGGCGCGCCGGCGCTGAGCCTGCTGCCGCCGGTCAACTGGTGGACCGCCGGGCTGAACATGATGCCCGCCTTCGCCGGCCTCGCCCTGTGCCTCGGTGCGATGGTGCGGTTGGTCCGCGGCGGCACGCGATGGTGGGCGCTGCTGGCCATCGGCAGCTTCGTCGGGGCCATCATGTCGCTGGAGCTCGGCGTCACCGCCATCGGGTACGCGCTGGTCTGGGCACTGCTGTTCCGGTCACGCGTGTCCACGGAACCGTGGCTACAGCTGCTCCGGCGCACCTGGTGGGTGTGGGTGGCGCTGGGTGCCCTTGCCGTGTGGAGCGTGCTCAACTACAAGATCAACTACTACCAACCCACTCCTGCACCGTCGCTGCCGCTGGCGCTGGACGCCCTCGGCACCTCCCTGGTCACCGTTCAGCTCCCATTGACTCTGGGCTTCTACGACCCGAGCCGGGCGTGGTTCCAGTTGCTGGGCATCGCCCTGGGCGCGGCAGCGGGTGTCGCCCTGATCGTGGTGACCCTGTTGCGCAGCCGGCGCGCCTGGCGTGGGTGGGCGTTCGCGCTCCTCGGCTGGCTGATCCCGGTCACTGCAGTCGTGCTGTCCCGGGTCGGCTACATCGGGGTTCGGGCCGTCGAGCAACCGATGTACTACTACCTGCCCACCCTGTTGTTCCTGATCGGCGCGCTGGAGGCCTGGGCAGCGCCGTGGGTCTGGCAACGGCGCCACGAGCCGGAAGCGTCCGTGCCGACCGGTCGCCCGCCGCGCCGCGGCACCCTCGCCGCCGGCGCCGTCGCCGCGGTCGCGTTCGCGGCGGCCTGGCAGTCCAGTGCCTGGCCTACGATCGCCAGCACCAATTACGGCATGATCGGCAGCCCGAACACCCCCTTCCGCAACTACATGACCAATCTGGTCGACTCCGCGCATACCCTGCAGGCGTCCGGCGCACCGTTCAGCGTGATCAACGGGGTGGCACCCGAGGGCTTGCTGAACTTCCAGGGGCACAACCGGCTCAGTCAGGTGACCGGCGTGCACGACCCGTCGATTCCCTTCGACGCCCCTGACGGCCCTTGGTACGTGCCGGACGCAACCGGCACGCTTGTCCCGGCGACGATCCAGTGGCAGGCCGAACTGACCGCGCCGGCCGTAGGGCTGGCGACCAACGGAACCACCGCCATGAACGGCGGCCCGGGGCTCTGCTTCACCGTCGACACTCCCGACGCCGCGCTGCGTTGGGACCTGCCTGCCCCGGTGGCCGGTGGCGCGCCGGTCGTCCGCACCATGGCCACGGTCGCCGCGGCGACGCCGGTCCGAGTGTCCACCGTCACGAATCCCGGCGATCCGCCGGTCGTCACCAACGTCAACCCGCGGACGTGGACCCCCGACGAGACGGGCCGGCTCGACACCACCGCGGAGCCGCAGATCTCCTCCGTCGTCATCGACTCGATGACGGTCGGCACCTCGATGTGCCTGACCTCGATCCAGGTCGGGACCGTCAGCGCGTCGTGACCCGGCGGCCTGTACCTTCTGCCAGGTGTCTGCTGTGCGCGACGTCCTGGTGCCCGCCCGCGACCGCACCGTCGCCGTGACCAAGCGGGGCGCGCGCCGGCTCACCCGGACACGGGCCGGCCGCGCCGCGACCGGCCGGCTGAAGCGGCTGGCCGACCGTCTGCACCCGGCCGATCCCCAGGCGCGGTCCGCGCGCCCGGCCGAGATCGGGCCGGTCGCGGACGGCACGCTGACCATCGAAGACGCCGTCGACCTGGGTCACCGGCTGATCCTGGCTCGGCCACCCGACCCGCAGTTCCGGAACTCGTTGCTGCGCCAGATCCGGGACGGCCGGCTGACGGTCGGCCAGGCGTTCGCGGTGATCGCCTCGTCGGACGAGTTCGCCGGGCGGGTCGCCCACCAACGGGCGATCATCAGGGCGGCCGAACCTGCCCTCGACGCGGGCCTGATCGACGTGCGCGAACTTGCCGGGGCGAAATCGATCGAGGAGCACAACGCGGCCGCCGAGGACTACTTCGCCGGCCGCGACGAGGCGTTCGTCGAGTCGATGCTGGCCAAGCCCTTCGCGCAGTCGGTGGAGAGCACCGAGCTGCTCACGTGTTTCGCGCACATGGTGGACGGGCTGCGATTGCTGCCCGGGGACCGGCTGCTGGACTTCGCCGCCGGCACGGGTTGGACGTCATGGATGTTCAGCCAGCTGAACGTGGAGGTGATCTGCTCGGACGTCTCGCCGTCCGCGTTGGCGATGGCCCGGCGGCGGTACCGGCGATGGCCGAGCATCCCCGGTCGACCGGACCCGTCGTTCCTGGTGTTCGACGGGCATCGGCTGGACCTTCCGGACTCCAGTGTCGACAAGATCTGTTGTTTCGACGCGTTCCACCACCTGATCAACCAGGCCGAGGTGATGGTCGAGTTCGCCAGGGTGCTGCGGCCGGGCGGGCTGATCGGGTTCGACGAACCCGGCCACCACCACTCCAAGGCGGCCCAGTCGCAGTACGAGATGCGCACCTTCGGGGTGGTGGAGGGGGACATCGACCTGCGGGACATGGCGGCGATGGCGGCCGCGGCCGGACTGGAGTTCGTCGCCGCGGACATGCTGACGGTCCGGCCGATCTGGTCGGACCTTGCCTCGTTCACCGATCTGGTCGCAACCAGGGTGCCCAGCGCGGCGATGATCCAGCAGTTCGCGCACCAGATCCACAACAAGCAGCAGTTCATCCTGCGCAAGCCGGGCGGACCCGGGCCGGACAGCCGGGACCTGACCGTCCTGCGCGGCGAACTCCAACTCGTCTCGTCGGAGGTGCGCCGCGACGGCGAGGACTACCGAACCAGGCTCGAAGTCGTGGTGCGGAACACCGGGGCCGCGCGGTGGCTGGGCCCGGACGCGCCTGTCGGGGCGGTGGTCCTGGCCGCCCGCGCGTCCGGAACCCCGGGCTGGAACCTGGTTCTCGAGGTCGACCCGGGGGTGGACCTGGACCCGGCCGAGCAGCGTGCGGTGACCGCGGTCGCGACGGCGCCGGGATCGCTGCGCGGGCAGGAGCTGGTGATCAACCTGCTCGCCGCCGGAGTCACCTGGTTCGACATCTGCGGCACCGAGCCGATCGTCGTCGCACTGCCGGAGTAGCTTTGCCCTTGCCGGGTCCGTCAGGCGCCTTCCTTGCTGAGTGACCTCGCAAGCTCGGTCGCTCCGCCGAGGATGCCGCCGCTGTAACGATGCTTCGCTCGGCAAGCCTCGCTCAGGCGTCGCTGGAGAACCGCACGCCCGCCTCGGGCAGCTCCACCCGCGGCCACACCCGCACCCCGTCGATCAGCTCGCACCGGTCGCCGATCACGGCACCGTCGCCGATCACCGCGTCGGACACCACGGCGCCGGTCCCAATCGCGGCACCCTTGCCGATCACCGAACGGGTCACCCGTGCCCCCACGCCGATCACTGCGTCGTCGAAGACCACGGACGAGTCGACGACCGCATTCGAACCCACCCATGCCCGACGGCCGAGCGCCGACCCGCCGACCACCCGGGCGTCATCGGCCAGGAAACCGTCGGGCAGCACCAGGCGCTCCCCCGTCGGACCGGGCAGGGCCGCGGTGGGCGCGATGCCGGTGACCAGGTCGGCCGAACCCTTGACGAACGCGGCCGGTGTGCCCAGGTCCAGCCAGTACGAGGTGTCGACGTGTCCGAACACCCGGGCACCGGCCTCCAGCAATCCGGGGAACGTCTCGCGCTCCACCGACACCGCCCGGCCGGCCGGGATGGCCTCCAGCACACTGCGGCTGAACACATAGCAGCCGGCGTTGATCTGGTCGGTCGGCGGGTCGTCGGTCTTCTCCAGGAACGCCTGCACCCGACCCTCGGCGTCGGTCGGCACCGAGCCGAAGGCCCGGGGGTCGGGCACCTTGACCAGGTGCAGGGTCAGGTCGGCGGAGTTGCTCGTGTGGGTGTCCAGCACCTCACCCAGATCGACCCCGGACA
Source organism: Nakamurella sp. (assembly GCA_044867945.1). Classification (GTDB taxonomy): domain Bacteria; phylum Actinomycetota; class Actinomycetes; order Mycobacteriales; family Nakamurellaceae; genus Nakamurella. Next base: position 4,870 of record JBIOVW010000446.1, read on the forward strand.
GCACGTCACCGTTGAACACCATGACGGTGTCCGCGCGCAGCGCCGGCGCGACGTTGCGGATCCCGCCGCCGGTCCCCAGTGGCTCGTCCTCGACGAGATACTCGATGTCCAGCCCGAAGTCCGACCCGTCCCCGAAGTACTCGGTGAAGGTCTCCGCCTTGTACGAGGTGCCCAGCACGACGTGCACGATGCCGACCGCGCGGATCCGGGACAGCAGGTGCTCCAGGAACGGCACACCGGCCGTCGGCAGCATCGGCTTGGGCGCGGACAGGGTCAGCGGCCGCAGCCGGGTGCCCTGGCCGCCGACAAGGACCACCGCGTCGACATCCGGTCGTGCCATCTGCTGCCATTCCTCCTGCGTTGTGCGGGTCATCCCGGCCGGTCAGCCCTGGGCGCCGGCCGTCCGGGCGATCGAGAGTACGTACTCACCGTAGGGGGACTTGGCCAGCGCCTTGCCCAGTGTCAGGCACTCTTCCGCCGTGATGAACCCGTTGGCCAGCGCAATCTCCTCCAGGCAGGAGATGCGGATGCCCTGCCTGTGTTCGAGGACACGCACGAACTCACCGGCGTCCAGCAGCGAGTCGTGGGTGCCGGTGTCCAGCCAGGCGAACCCGCGACCCAGGTTCGTCAGCGTGGCCTTGCCCGCGCGCAGGTAGATGTTGTTCAGATCGGTGATCTCCAACTCGCCCCGCGCGCTGGGCTGCAGGCCGGCGGCGTGGCCGAGCACGTCGTTGTCGTAGAAGTAGAGCCCGGTGATGGCCACGTTGGATGACGGCTTCGCCGGTTTTTCCGTGATGGAGACGACCCTGCCGCCGGCATCCAGTTCGGCGACGCCGTACCGCTCCGGGTCGCGCACCGGGTAGCCGAACAGCACGCAGCCCTCGACGTTGTCCGCGGCCCGGCGCAGGGTGGTCGAGAAGCCC
>JBIOVW010000447.1:0-2861 GCA_044867945.1 Nakamurella sp.
AGGTTCGGCGGACGCTTCGTCCCCGAGGCTCTCGTCGCCGCGCTGGACGAGCTGGCCGCCGCCTATGAGGCTGCGCGCACCGATCCGGAGTTCCTCGCTGAGCTGGATCATCTGGCCCGCACCTACACCGGCCGGCCGACCCCGCTGACCGACGTCCCGAGGTTCGCGGCCGCCGGTGGCGTTGCTGGGCGCATCGTGCTCAAGCGCGAGGATCTCAACCACACCGGCTCGCACAAGATCAACAACGTCCTCGGCCAGGCGCTGCTGGCCAAGCGGATGGGCAAGACCCGGGTGATCGCGGAGACCGGCGCAGGTCAGCACGGCGTCGCGACCGCCACCGCAGCCGCCCTGTTCGGGATGGACTGCACCGTCTACATGGGCCGGGTCGACACCGAGCGCCAGGCCCTCAACGTCGCCCGGATGCGGCTGCTGGGCGCCGACGTGATCGCCGTCGAGTCGGGCTCGCAGACGCTCAAGGACGCGATGAACGACGCGATGCGCGATTGGGTCGCCTCGGTCGATCACACCCACTACCTGATCGGCACCGTGGCCGGGCCGCACCCGTTCCCGCTGCTGGTCCGCGAGTTCCAGCGGATCATCAGCACCGAGGCCCGCGCGCAGCTGCTGGACCGGTACGGCCGGCTGCCGGACGTGGTCGCCGCCTGCGTCGGCGGCGGCTCCAACGCGCTGGGCATCTTCGCCGACTTCATCCCCGACACCGACGTCGCCCTGTACGGGTTCGAAGCCGGCGGCGACGGGGTCGAGACCGGCAAGCACGCCGCCACCATCTCGGCCGGCACGGTCGGGGTGCTGCACGGCATGCGGACGTACGTGCTGCAGGACGACGACGGGCAGACCCGTGAGTCGCACTCGATCTCGGCCGGGCTGGACTACCCGGGCGTCGGCCCGGAGCACTCCTGGCTGGCCCACACCGGTCGGGGCAGCTACGAGGCGGTCACCGACGCGGAGGCCATGGACGCCCTCGCCCTGCTCACCCGGACCGAGGGGATCCTGCCGGCCATCGAGTCGGCGCACGCCCTGGCGGGTGCGCTGAGGCTGGGTCAGCGGCTGCCCGTCGGCCCGGACGGGACCCCGCCGCTGATCCTGGTGAGCCTGTCCGGCCGCGGTGACAAGGACGTCGACACCGCCATCAAGTGGTTCGACATCGACACCTCCGGGACGCCGAGCACCGCCGGGGAGACCAGGTGAGCACCGTCGTCCCGACCAGCTTCGACCTCGGCCGCTCGGGTCGCGCGTTCGCCGACGCCAAGGCGTCCGGTCGTGGCGCGCTGGTCGGCTTCCTGCACGTCGGCTACCCCGACGTCGCCGTCTCGCTGGCGGCGGTGAAGGCACTGTGCGGCGACGGTGAGCGGCCAGGCGTCGATCTGGTCGAGGTGGGGATGCCCTACAGCGACCCGATGATGGACGGGATCACCGTCCAGCGGGCCGGCACCAAGGCGCTGGCGCGCGGGGTGCGGACCAGGGACGCGTTCGCCGCGGTCGAGGCGGTCGCCAGCACCGGGACCCAGGCGGTGGTGATGACGTACTGGAACCTGATCGAGCAGTACGGGCCCGACCGGTTCTCCCGTGACCTGGCTGCGGCCGGTGGTTCCGGCGCGATCACCCCGGACCTGACTCCTGACGAGGCCGGCGCCTGGATCGCCGCCTCGGACGCGCACGGGCTCGACCGGATCTTCCTGCTCTCCCCGAGCTCGACCGACCAGCGGATCACCAGCACCTTGGCGGCCTGCCGGGGATGGGTCTATGCGACAGCGGTGATGGGGGTGACGGGCACCCGGGCCCGGACGTCGTCGGCGGCTCCGGCCCTGGTCCAGCGGATCCGGCAGGCGGAGCCGGCGGCCATGGTCGGCGTCGGGCTCGGCATCTCCAACGGCACCCAGGCGCGTGAGGTGACCGGTTACGCGGACGCGGCGATCGTCGGTTCCGCGCTGGTCGCCACCCTGCTGGCCGCCGAGGACGCCGGTACGCCGGACGACCTGTCGCGGCTGCGCGCCGTCGTCGCCGACCTGGCCGCCGGCGTCCGCCTCGGCGGAGCCGCGCCCGTTCCCTCCGCATGATCGCCCCGAGGGCCCAGGGCCGGCGGCTCGACGACCTGGCCCCGTGGATCTCGACCATCGCACGGCTGGTCGTCGGCGGGGTGCTGCTGGTGGCCGGAGCGCTGAAGGTGATCGACCCGCAGTCCTCGGTGGCCGCGGTCCGCGCGTACGAGCTGGTCCCGGGCTGGCTGGAGCGGCCGATCGGCTGGGGCCTGCCGTTCCTGGAGCTGGGACTCGGCCTGCTGCTGCTGGCGGGTCTGTTCACCCGGATCGCGGCGCTGGTCTCCGGGCTGCTCTTCATCGTGTTCATCATCGCGGTCGTCTCGGCCGCTGTTCGTGGTCTGAGCATCGACTGCGGCTGCTTCGGGGGCGGTGGCCAGGTGGCGCCCGGGCAGACCGCGTACGCCCGGGAGATCGTCCGTGACCTGGCCCTGCTCGCCCTGTGCGGCTGGCTGGTCTGGCGGCCGCAGAGTCGGTTCGCCCTCGACCACCCGGACTCGCCGCAGGTGGCCGTGTCGGGGCGGGCGGTCCACCGGTGAGTGCCGCGCGCAAGAAGCAGCAGGCCGCGCAGTCGCGTCGGGACCAGCTGAACGCGCGCCAGCAGGCGCTGGCCGAGCAGCAGTCCGCGCAGCGGCGCAAGGAGCGACGACTGCTGGCGGTGGTCGTCGTCGCCGTCGTCGTGATGCTGGTCGGCGGCGGCATCGGCATCCAGGCCTGGCGGGCCAACCGCGCACCCGACGCGGGGTCGGTCACGCCAAGGCCGACGTCGGCCCCGGTGACGATCACCGCCGGCCAGCCGGTCTC
>JBIOVW010000448.1:0-4601 GCA_044867945.1 Nakamurella sp.
GCCGGCTGCCACCCGATTCGGTGGTCGCGCTCGCCGGGCGGGAACCACCGGCGACGCCCTGGCGGATCGACCCCGGCTGGCGGACCCTCGCCCGCAGCCTGCCGTTGACCCCGCTGTCCACGAAGGACAGCATCGAGCTGCTCGACCGGGTCGGGGTGCCCGCCGCGCGCCGGGACGCCATGGTGACCCGCAGCCGCGGTCATCCCCTCACGCTGGCGCTGCTGGCCGAGGCGGTCACCACCGGCGGCGGGCTCGACGACCTGGCGGACGCCCCTGACCTGGTCTCGGCGCTCGCGGTCACCCTGGTCGGCCGGCTCACCGACGAGCGCCAGGAACTGGCCTGTGGGCTCTGTGCGCTGGCCTGGCTGACCACCCGGCCCATGCTGGAATCCGCGTCGGGCGAGCGAACCGGCGAGCTGTGGGCGTGGCTCTCGACGCGCCCGTTCATCAACCGCGGTCCGGACGGGATCTACCCGCACGAGCTGGTGCGCGACGTGCTCGAGGCCGACCTGCGGCACCGGTCCCCGGAGCACTACCGACGCATCCACGGGTTGATCCATCAGCACGCGATCACGCAGCTGCGGGCGGCCGACCCCGGGCAGCGCATGTTGTGGTCCGGACAGCTGGTCTACCTGCATCGGCGCAGTCCCTTCGCCGCGGCGCTGGGAGTGCTGCGGAACAGGGGGACGGTCGCGGTGGTGCCGGGTGCCGAGGCGGATCGTCGTGAGGTGGTGGACCTGGTCGGGCGGGTGGAGGGGCCGACGAGCAGCGAGTTGGCGCGTCGCTGGCTGTCGGTGCAGCCGGAGAACCTCTCGGTGATCGGTGCCGGCGACGGGTCGGGCAGGGTCGAGGGGTTCCTCGTGGAGGTGCTTGTGCCGCCCGAGATCCCGTGCGGCGATCCGATGCTCGCCCTGCTGGCGGACGATCCGGTGCTCGGCGCCGTCGGGGCGGTGACGTCGTTCGCGCCGGCCCGCCCCGGCGAACTCGTCAGCGTGGCCCGGTTCCTCGGCGGCCGGGAGGACCAACGGGACCCGCATGCCGTACTGGTGTGCGCCACCGCGTCCACGGTGCGCTGGATGACAGCCCCGCTGGCCTGGTCCTTCGTCGTCACCCACGACCCGGAGTACTGGGCGCCCACGTTCGACTACCTCGGTTTCACCGAGCGCGCCCGGGTCGGCTGCGACGGCCGGTCGTACACCGTCTTCGGCCACGACTGGCGCCGGCTGCCGCCGGAGCGCTGGATCGACGTCATGATCGAACGCGAACTGTCCGGCCGCGGCGGACCTTTCCCCGAGTCGATGCTGCGCTCGCCGCCCCTGTCGCGGGACGCGTTCGACGATGCCGTCCGCGCCGCCCTGCGCACCCTGAGCGCCCCTGACCTGTTGCGCCGCAACCCGTTGGCCGATTCTCGGCTCACCCTCGGCGCGCAGACCGATGACCCGGTCCGGGCGCTGCGGGCGACCCTGGTCGCCGGCATCGGCCGACTCGCGCACGCCCCGGCCACCGCGCAGTCCGCGCGGGTGCTGGACCGCACGTTCGTGCGTGCCGCGCCCACCCAGGAGGCCGCGGCCGCGGTCCTGGACCTGCCGTTCTCCACCTACCGCCGACATCTGGCGAAGGCGACCGCCGCCCTGACGGACCTGCTGTGGGCAGTGGAGGTCGGCGAGGTGCGGCTGACCGCGGACGGTTGACCCTTGTCGGCAGGTGAGCATCGACGCCGTCGAATCGGGCACCGAGTGGGCACCGCGTGACCTGTCGACCGAGCAACCGCATGGCCCACCATCCTGCGCATGGCACACGTCGTCGTCGTCGGAGCGGGGCTGGTCGGCCTGCTCACTTCGCTGCTGCTGTCCCGCGACGGGCACCGGGTCACCGTCGTGGAGCGAGATCCGGCCGCCCCGCCGGCCGACCCCGCATCGGCCTGGCGGCTCTGGGATCGCCCCGGCGTCCACCAGTTCCGCCAGCTGCACTTCATGCTGCCCCGCTGGCACAGCGAGATGCGCCGGGAACTGCCGGATGTCGTCGACGACCTGGTCAGGGCCGGTGGCCGCCGGCTGAACCTGCTGCGGGAGCTGCCGGTCACCCGCACCGGTGGTTGGCGGGCCGGTGACGAGAGGTTCGACGTCGTCACCGCCAGGCGCCCGGTACTGGAGGCGGTGCTGGCCGCCGCGGTCGACCGCGACCCGGCCATCGAGCTCGGGCGCGGGCAGGCGGTGACCGGTCTGCTGGTGTCCGACGAGCCCCGGCGGGCGGTGCCGCACGTCACCGGGGTGGTAGCCGGCGGCTCGGCCCGGCCCGCGGACCTGGTCGTCGACACCGGCGGCCGCCGATCGACCGTTCCCGCCCTGCTAGCGGCGGCGGCCGGTCGGCGCCCGGCCGAACACCGGGAACGGCTGGACTTCGTGTATTACGCCCAGCACTTCCGCGATCCGGACGGCAGATTGCCCGAGGTTCGGGAGCCGCTGCTGACCCATCACCCGTCCGTGTCGTTGGTGGTGCTGCCGTCCGACAACGGCACCTGGGGCGTCGGAATCGTCGCGTCCAGCCGCGACCGGGCGGTCCGGGCCCTGACCGATCCCGAGGTGTTCCGGCGGGTGATCTGCCTCTTCCCCGCACACGCGCACTGGATCGACGCGGCGCCGGTGACCGGCATCCAGTCGTTCGGCGGATTCGAGGACGGACTCCGCCGGTTCGTGATCGACTCGCGGCCGATCGTCACCGGCCTGGTTGCCGTGGGCGATGCCTGGGCCAGGACCAATCCGTCGCTCGGTCGTGGCGCAGCCATCGGATTGGTGCACGCCCGGGTACTCCGCGACGTGTTGCGCACGGCCGGCCGCGGGGCCGATCCGACCGAGCTCGTGCTGCGCCTCGACGAGCTCACCCGCACGCAGGTGCTCCCGCTGATCGAGGCGACGATGACCTTCGACCGGCACCGGCGCGACGAGATGGCGGCCGAGGTCGCGGGGGAGCGGTACCGGGCCGGCGGCACCGACTGGGCCCTGACCAACGCGGTCTTCGCGGCCGGCCGGGTCGACCCGGACGTGCTGCGCGCCGCCCTGGACATCGGAGGGCTGCTGGTTCCGGCGCCGCAGGTGCTGGCCCGACCCGGTCTGCCGGCGGCGGTGATCGCTCACGGAGCCAATGCAGGCCGGTACCCCGTGCCCGGACCGAGCCGGCCGGACCTGCTCGCCGCCCTGCGCGCGCCGGTCCGCGCCCTGGCCTGATCCGCGTCGAACCCCTGACCCGAGGAGATCGAGATGAAGCTGACCGTCAACGGACTCGAGCTGGCCGTGCACGACGGCGGACAAGGCGAGCCGGTCCTGCTGCTGCACGGCTGGCCGGACACCCACTCGGTGTGGCGACACCAGATCGCGGCGCTCAACGCCGGCGGGTACCGAACCATCGCGCCCGACCTGCGCGGCTCCGGTGAGTCGAGCAGGCCGGGCGGCGTCGACGACTACGGCGCGTTGGCGATCGTCGGCGACCTGCTCGGCATCCTGGACGCCGTCGACATTCCCCGCGCCCACGTGGTCGGCCACGACTGGGGCGGCTTCTTCGGCGCGATGCTGGCCGCCCTGGTACCCGAGCGGGTGCGGAGCCTGACCTGCGTGTGCGTCGGACATCCGGGCGCGTTCGCCGCGGCCGGCCTGGAGCAGCGGCGGCGGTCCTGGTACATGCTGCTGTTCCAGTTCCCCGGGATCGCCGAAACCTGGCTGGCCCAAGATGATTTCGCGATGCTGCGGGAATGGGGCGGTCATCCCGAACCCGAGGAGGTGATCATCAGGTACCGGGACCGCGCCGCGATCACCGCCGGGCTCGCGCTCTACCGGGCGATCCTGCCGCCGGAGACCCTGCTCACTCCGCCCTCCCCGCTGCCGCCGATCCGGGTGCCGACCCTGGGCGTCTGGCCGTCCGCGGACCCGCACCTGACGGAGGGCGTCATCGCCGGCATGGACGGGCACGTGATCGGCCCGTGGCGCTACGTCCGGCTCGACGGGCTCGGCCACTGGCCGCAACTGCAGGCGCCGGAGCGGTTCACCGCCACGTTGCTGGATTTCCTGGAATGGGTGGCATCGCCGAGCGCGGCATGCGGAACCGGTGTTCAGCCCACGGGGTCCGGCGGCAGTGGCAGCAGAGTGTAGCCGGCCGCCCGCAGCCCGTCGATGACGCCGGGCAGCGCCTCCAGGGTCTGCTGCCGGTCGGCGCCACCGGCGTCGTGCATCAGGATGATCGCGCCCGGACCCACCCCGCCGACCACGTTCGACACGATCGTGGCCGTCCCGGGTGTGGTCCAGTCCTTGGCGTCGACCGCCCAGCCCAGCAGCAGGGTGCGCGCCTGCTGCGCCGCCTGGTGCACGGACCCGTCGGGGAGGCCGAACCTACCTTCCGGTGCCCGCAGGTACCGCGGGGTGTGACCGGTGGCCCGGATGACAGCGTCCTGGGTACGACCGATCTGCCCCGCCAGCACTTCGGGCGCGAGCGTGTCGAAGCCGGCCGGGTGATCCCAGCTGTGGTTGCACACGGTGTGCCCTTCGGCGACGATCCGCCGGATCATGTCGGTGTTCACGGCCACCCGTTGGCCGACCACGCAGAACGTCGCC